>DATHCH010000206.1:0-16543 GCA_035319625.1 Thermodesulfobacteriota bacterium | reverse complement strand
AGGCTTTCCTCCCGAATACCATCTTTCGATCATCTTCTTTCGGGGACTTTCATAATCTGGGTCACTTTCTGAAATAAATTTGCATGAAAGGTTCGTCACCCGCGAACCGTAAAAATCA
Organism: Thermodesulfobacteriota bacterium; assembly: GCA_035319625.1. Taxonomy (GTDB): domain Bacteria; phylum Desulfobacterota; class BSN033; order BSN033; family UBA1163; genus UBA1163. The sequence goes on along the minus strand of DATHCH010000206.1, from coordinate 16,425 downwards.
TAAATCCCCCCTTACCCCCCTTTAACAAAGGGGGGTTGGGGGGATTTGGAAATGTATTTTCAACCTAATTTCAATAAAAAATTATATTGACAAAAGGGCCTAGTTTAATAAAATTAGGCAAACGCCAGATGAGATGTTTATGAAACCAATAAATAAGGGAGGTGTGACATTAATTGAGCTGGTAGTAGTGTTTGTCATCATCGCTATCATGGCCGGTCTTTTGGTCCCTAACATCGGCGCCTGGTTGCCAAATTATCGCTTGGGAAGCGCAACAAGGGATATTGTATCGACGATGAGAACGGCTCAAATGAGAGCGGTTTCGACCAATTCACGATACCGCGTTAACTTTAATGTGGCAGGAAATAATTATATACTTCAGTATCAGACGACATCTGGGCTCTGGGCCGACGACGGAGCCACGCAGAATTTGCCAACAGGGATTACGTTTAAAGATGCTGATTTCGGAAGTGCCTCTCAAGCTGTGTTTAATTCTAATTCCACATCTTCTGCCGGGAGTGTCACATTACAGAATACGAAGGGAGCCACGAAAAGGATCAGTCTCACCTCTGCTACCGGGAGGGTAAATATAAATTGATGGATCTTTTGGGAAGGAAGGGTTTCACATTAACGGAGGTTCTTGTCGGTCTTATTATCTTATCCATTGGCATCCTTTCGATTACCAATCTGCGAATCACTTCAACAAAGAGTGGTTATTTCAGTAATAATGTGGCCCAGGCCACTATTTTCGCTCAAGATAAATTGGAGTATTTGAAAAACCTGTCCTATAACGATTCCGATTTGAACAGCGGACAACACAGCGAAGGGATCTTAGCAGGTACTATTTTTTCGAGACAGTACACCATTGCGGAGGATGCAGGAAATTCATTGAAGACGATTACGGTTATTATTAATTGGGTGGATCAAGGGAGTCACAGCCTCTCTTTTTCAACAATCAGGGCAAAATAACGTTTTCGACAATTAACTCGTCTCGTGCCCCGTTAAAATAAGGGGGGGAGGGGGTAAGGAGGATAAGTTAGGGTAAGGGGGGTTATGAAATTTTTGCGGAATGATCCGACATTGAAGCCACGGCGACGAGAGCTGAGGCGTAATCAGACTGATGCGGAGAAGGCCCTCTGGGCATACTTGCGAAGCAAGCAGTTCTATGGGATGAAATTTTTTCGTCAGTATAGCATCGGTCCTTATATTTTAGACTTCTACTGTCCAACCGCGAAGCTTGCAATAGAATTGGACGGCGGACAGCACAATCAGTGCGAGAATAAGGAGTATGACGAAAGCCGTTCAGAATATCTGAAGGCGCAGGGAATTGAAGTAACGCGGTTTTGGAACCATGAAGTATTACTTGATATTCAAAGCGTGCTGGCCGGACTGGCGCTGAAGGTAATCCCTTCTAACTCCCCTTCATCCCCCCTTAAAGTAAGGGGGGATGAAGGGGAGTTAAAGAAGAACGGGGTAACGCTCATAGAGTTACTCATTGCTTTAGTGTTGAGTAGCATGCTTACCGCCGCCTTATATCGAGTATTTATAAGCCACCAGAAAATCTACACGGTTCAGGATCAAGTGGCAGAGATGCAGCAAAATATCAGGATTGCCATGGGTCAAATGACCAGGGAAATCAGAATGGCCGGATATGGGGGCAACATTTTGGCTATTTTTGGTAACGTCAATAGATTTACAAATATCATCACCCCAGCAAGTGAAGCGATCACAGTCATCTTGGCGGATGAAGTTGGAGAATTGAAACAAAACGCTTCGAAGGGTACTCAGCAGTTGAAGGTAACCAACGCAAATATATTCAATGCCGATAAAAAGAAATATTTATGTCTTGATGGGCTCAATAATTATTTAATCCAAAACGTTGTAACAGACACAATTACGTTGACCGCTCCCTTAGCAGAGGATCATCCAATCCATCAACCTGTCTATTTGGTTAAGGCGATCAGTTATTATATTGGGCTGAGTGGCGGCAAAAGTGCGCTTCGAAGAAATGAGAATACCGGAGGTGGTGGACAACCTTTGGCCGAAAATATTGAGAGTCTTGAATTTAGCTATTTTGATGCAAAGGGAGACGTGACCGCGAACCCAGCGGATGTTCGAATGGTCAAAGTAACGGTTACCGCAAGAACAAGCGGGCTTGACCCTGAATATAAAGGGGGAGATGGATATCGCAGAAGGACATTATCCTCCAATATTAAAATACGAAACTTGGGATTATAGCCATTTAATCCTTGGGTGGAGAGCGTTGAAGGCAAGACATTTGAGAGAAGAAAAAGGGATTGCGCTGGTATTAAGTATGCTGTTGCTTCTGGTGGTGACACTCATTGGGATCAATGCTTTAAATACCAGCATGTATGACACACGCATCTCTGCCAATGAAAGGGCGTCGGTGCAAGCCTTTTACGTTGCGGAGGCCGGGATAAACGAATTTATGGGCAGGTTTCGAGATGGGGCAACAAATGAAATAGCTGACAGTGATCCGTCAAATCCTAACTGGAAAATTCTCCTTGCCAAATATCCAGGGCAGGGGCAACCCGGGTAGGTTATGTTTCTGGCGATTCAAATTCCATCCCGAGTTTACAAAATCAGTTGGATTTCGAAGTGGAAATAAAACATAAAATAGATGCGGCGAACCAAGTGGTCAAATCTGGCGGGGTCCCAGTCTATATACTGAAGAGCTACGGGTCCTCGGCAGATGGAGGAAATAAGGTAGTAGAAGTGGAGCTGGTAAAAGGCCCTAATTATGATCCTCCCGCAGCTCTTTATTCAGAGATGCCTGTTCATATTCATGGAAGTTCGACGTATATCAACGGAAATGACGGCTGCGGTACTACGAATAAACCAGGCATTACGACCACGACGGCAACAACGCCGCCCATCGCAGAATCGGGTAATCCTTCTGTAAACGGTTCACCCCCTAAGGTGACTCAAGCGTGTATCCCGCCTCCCACTAACCTGCCACTCAAAGAGATGGTACATTATTTAAAAGGCGATGCCCATTTCAAGTATAATTACAGTGGAGATCAGACGTTGACTGGATATTCTGATGTCTGGGGAGCACCCGTTAGCGATGATACAACTGTTCCAATAACGTACACGGGACCGATGAATATCGTCTATTTCAATATGAATGGGGATAAAACAATAAAGTTGGCGGGAGGGTCCCGTGGAGCAGGCATTCTTCTTGTTGAAGGGAATCTTGAGATTAATGGAGGATTTACCTGGTACGGGATAATATTGGCGACGGGAGCGGTAGCGTATACAGGGAGCGGACCCAAAAACGTTACAGGAGGTGTAATGGCGGGAGAAAATGCTCCGACTGGGATAGAGATCGACGAAAATGCAGGTATTCTTTATTGCAGCGCTGTATCAAAGAGATTGAAAGACGTCATTCCTCCTCTGAAAATAACCCGCTGGAGAGAAATATTCTGATTCTAAACCCCGTTAGAAATTCCAGGGGCATCGTAGAAAATCCGGCCGGAATTTTTTAAAATCTAACCCACGGCAACAGCGAGGCTTTGTTTCTCATGGGGGAAAGGTTTTATGGGAACTCGATTTAGGGTGATGGAAGCTTGCATCGAAATAAGAAACTGTCTTAGGGCTAACGGCCGTCATAGTCGTAACCCTTAATACGACTAATTGGCATTGACAAAGGGCTCGACAACGTTAAACACCAATCTCTTGTTACCCTTCCGGCCCTCGTATGAGTCCATCCCCGCCTTATAACCCCTCTGGATTCCCCCCCTTTAATTTAAGGGGGGATGAAGGGGGGTTAATGAGGTATCTTTCGAAGATTTTATTTACGGAGTGGCTGAAGCTTGCGAATCTTTTCCCTCGCTTCGGCAAACGAATCATCCAATTTCAGGACAAGGCTGAAAGTATCGATTGCCTCTAAAATCCTCCCGCTCGCCTCATAGGCCAGACCCAAATTGAAGTGGAGCCAGGCCAATTTTTCCTTGGATAATCCCTGTATCTTAGAAGATACTTTAAAATACTCAATTGACTTGCTGTAATCGCCCTTCTCCAGATAGCAATTTCCCAGCATGATATAACTATCAAATTTCATGCTGGGTGCTGACGAGGCCAATTCAAACTCGGTGATGGCGTAATCGAAGAGCTCCATTTCCTTATAAGCAACGCCCAAATGATAGTGCATCTCCGAATCCTTATCAAGCGTGGAGATTCCAGGCTCCGAGGATGACATCGAAGCATTCATGGCAGGAGGGGAGAGAAGGTCGGAGGTTTCTGCAATAGATTTTCTCGCCGGGGGATAAAGAGATCCGGAAGGAAAGGAATCTGGTGCCGAGGGGGGGAGAACCCTCTCCTTTGGCTGTTGAGGACTCTCAATATTCTTAAGGGCCTTTACTGCCTCGGAGTCATTGGGATCAATCTGTAGAATACTCTGGTAGCAATTCTTTGCGTTTCCTGCCAGCCCTTCTTTCAAATATAATTGGGCTATCTTATGGAATGCTTGAGTGAATCTTGGATTGATCGAAAGAATCTTTTTATAGATCGAGATGGCTCGGAAATTCAGATCCTCTTCTCCATAAAGGTTGGCCACCTTCAGGTAGGCCTGAATTGCTTTATCCCCCTCTCCACTTTTTGAATAGAGATCCCCTAATTTTAAGTGTAGTCGCTTGTCTTGAGGGTCGGCCTCAAGTAATTTCAAATACTCCTTGACGGCCTTTTGGGGTTGTCCTTTCAGGATGTACTTCTGCGCGGTGTCTAGAATATTTTCTTTATCGATAGCCAAATTTTTCCTCAAAAAAAATTTAATTAAAAGTTAGCCAATTAACTTAAAAAAGTCAAGCTATTAAAAGACTCAGGCGGAATCCTGTTCAGGCTTGAAGAGAGCTCCAGGTTTTATGCATCCGTGACTCAACTCCGCGGAAAGTCTGCTTTACCCCACGAGAAAGGCGCAACGTTTAGGCTGGGATTGGTAGACATGGAGAGCATCAGCCCTCAATTTGGGGCGGGGTCAAAACCCTGGCTTCTCTAACGGCTTTACTGAAATAATATTTTTGAGAAAATCGTTAAGACTCATTTCGGGGTATGGCTTATGTCATTTTTTCAGTCGGTTCGGTCGGATCTTACCTAATCGGATCAAGAAACAATAGGTTAGAATTGCCTGTCGTTGGTCAATTTTTGACCATTTTGGTAATTTTTGTTAAAATGGCCAAAATTCGAAGATTATTATAACTAACTGAAATAATTATATATTATAATGGCAGATTATTTATCATGGATTGGTACTTATTTTGCTTGTGTTATTCAAAAAAACCTAAAAAGTTGCGCACAAAAGTCGGAAAAAGAGATATCGACAGAATGGTAGACAATCTGAAGAAGGTTTTGATCGTGGACGATGAAGAAACTTTAACCTGGAGCATGGCAAGAAGCCTTTCCAAAGATAAGGATAATTATGAGGTGCTCATTGCAAACAATGGGAGTGAGGCCCTAAATTTCCTGGAGAAGAATAAGATTGATTTGGTCATCTCCGATATAAGAATGCCAGATATCAACGGATTAGACCTCCTGGTGAAGATAAAGAAAGAATACCCTCAGACCAAGGTTATCATTATGACCGCATACGGGTCGGCCGATGTTCAGAAAGAGGCCAATCAGCGAGGGTCCCTTTATTATGTGGAAAAGCCTTTTGAGATTTCCGATCTGAGAAAAATTATTATCGATTTGATCGGGAAGAAAAAAGGATTTCGCGGAAAGGTGTTCGGTCTCCAACTCACGGATATAATTCAAATCAACTGCCTGAGTCGATTAACCACCGCATTGATCATCACCCGAGACGGAGAAAAGGGAGTCATCTATCTGAACGAAGGAGAGATTATCCATGCCGAATGTGGTGAGCAAAAGGGGACGGATGCCTTTTACAAGATATTGGGCTGGCAGGAGGGGGAATTTGTTTCAAATGTGGGTGTGACTCCTCCCATTCAAACGATTTATCAAAATTGGGAGCATCTCCTGGTTGAGGCTATGCGACGAAACGATGATAAATCGTAAGCCATCCTGCGAATGGATGGACTTGCGGAAAATTAATCCCTATGAACATCGTCATCACAGAGAAGGACATAAAAAAGATAAATGACTGCTTAGATAAGGTGGTGTCTTCATCAATGGCGCATTCCGTCCTGCTCATCGACCGATCGGGTCAGTTGATTGCCCACGAAGGGAATACACCCGAGCTCGACATCATATCCCTATCGGCCCTCACGGCGGCCAACTTTGGAGCTACTGCGGAAATTGCCCGAATGTTGGGAGAAGAAGAATTCACTCTTTTGTTCCATAAAGGAAAATGTGAAAATGTTTATTTCTCAGCTATTGGCGAGCATGTCATTATGGTTACGCTCTTTGATGACAAGACCTCTCTTGGTTTGATTCGTTTACAAATCAATAAGATCATTGACGAGCTCTCAAAAATTCTTTCATCCATCTTTGAAAAAGGAAGGTTAAAACCCAGTGAGCCAATTCGATCTTCTTAAAGAGGGGAATAGACTTTAATGCCTTTCATAAATTTTAGTAAAGATGAGATTCAATGCAAAATTGTTTACTATGGCGCAGGGTTCTGTGGAAAGACCACGAATCTACAATATATTTATGGTCGAACGATGGAAGATATTAAAGGTAAAATGGTGTCGATCGACACAAAAGGGGATCGGACCCTCTTCTTTGACTTTCTGTCTTTGAGCTTGGGTAAAATCAGAGGATTCGACATAAGGGTTCAACTTTATACGGTCCCGGGGCAGGTCCATTATGACGCAACGAGAAAATTAGTTCTGAAGGGAGTGGACGGAGTTGTCTTCATTGCCGATTCGTTAAAAGTGCAGAGGAAAAAGAATATCGAAAGCCTTATCAATTTGGCCAAGAACCTGGCAGAGAAGGGCGTCAGCATTAGGAGCATTCCACTGGTCATTCAATATAATAAGCGCGATTTGGACGGGACGGATTCTGAGATTCTTCCCATGGACATTTTAGAGAAGGATCTGAATTCGATGTTGAAGGTACCGTCCTTTTCGGCGAGCGCTTTGAAAGGAACCGGAGTCTTCGAAACCCTGAGAGAGATCAGCAAATTAGTTGTGAAAGACGTCAGCAGAAAAGTTATGTTAATGGATAAGCAACAGAAGTGATAAAGAGGAAAAATAGTAGATGGATAAGATAACGGAAGAAGAGGAATTTAAGGGTCTCGAAGAAGAGATTGATGATGCCGTGGATCGGCTCTTTGTAGAGAATAAGAAAGGCACGGCGAAAGCCTTTTCAAAGGAACCTCTACCTTTGGAACCTTCTCCGTCCCCCTCCATTTCAGAGCCCTCCATGAAATCACCTACTCCGGAACCTTCTCTGGAACCCCCTACGTTAGAACCTTTTATGCAACCCCCCACTTTAAGGCCTCCCATGAAATCCCCGGTCGAAGAGCCTTTTATGGAGTCTACTATTTTAGAGCCCTCCTTGAAACCTCCGGTCTTAGAACCTTCGATAAAAACCTCTCTCTTGGAGCCCTCTTATGAATTTGAGTCAGAGAAAAGTTTCAACCTCGAAAATTCTCCCCGTCCTTCTTCTGCCACCGTTCTAATCTCAAAATCGGTTGAGAATATGGAAGCCCAGCTTCTCTCATTAGAGTGGGAAATTACAGAGGAGAAACTTAAGAAGACAAGAGAAGAAGTCCTTGCTTTACGTGAGTTGCTAAAACAGAAGGCCGATATGGCATCGATTTTGAGTTATATGGAGAACGTCGTAAGTCGTATGATTAAAAATGAAGAAAATATTCGACCGCCGTGGATCAAATTCCTGTTGGATTCAAAAGAAACCTTAAAGCTCCTCATGAGAAAAGAAACCGAGGGAGAAATTACTATTTATAAACAGCTGGCTCACCACGGGATCGAAGCGAGGTTTGCCTGTTTGGAAGGGATGAAAGAATCCAAGATCGTTCAACCTTCCTCCGATAAAGCAGAAGGAGTCGGAAGGGCAGAGCTCCCCATCCCCGGAGAAAAGAAAATCGAAGACATGTCGAACAGGATGAATTCATTCATGGAAAAGGTGGAGGAAATCTTTAGAACGATGAAACAGCAGATGACCAAACTCGAGGAGAGCGGGCCAAGACTCCCGCCACCATCCATGCAGGCCAGGCCCAAACCCGTCGATGTAACGATTTTTAAGCTGGACAAGAAATTATTTGGGGTGGAAAGCCAAAAGGTTTTTAAAGTGTTCAGGGTTCCAGCTACCCTTTTAGAAAAATACCCAAACCAGCAAAAAATCCGGTTGAGAGATTTTGAAGTGAAGATGATCGATTTGAAGAAAATGTTTTCGATCGTAGGAGGAGACCGTCCTGAGGAGATAAGGATACTCACCGTCAAAGAAAACGGAGAATACAAAGGGTTGATGGTGGATCAAGTACTTAACAAGCTGTCCACCCCCTTTGAGGAAAAAGCGGGGGTCGGGGAATATTTCTCAGGGGTGGTTCATTACACGTACCGAGAGCAATCGATGGAGATTCCTATCTTAGACTTAAAAAAGTTTTAAGGCTTAGATTTTCTTATGAACCAAAATATTTCAAGCGATGAAATCGAAGAAAAGGTTGCCGAAAAGGAAGAAATCATCCAACACCTGACGCGGGAGCTGGTGGATGTGAAGAATTTTACGGAAAGTATTATCCAGAGCATCGGGAGCGGAATCATTATTACGGAGATGAATGATACCATCACTTATATCAACAAGGCGGGGGAAAGGATCTTGGGGTATACCATAGAGGAATTGATGGGTCGGCCCTTTAGCATTTTCAGTTTGAAAGAAAAAGAAAGGGCGGCTCCTTCTTTTCTTAATAATCCGGATGACCTGGACACTAGGAAAGAAGGATGGATGAGAAGGAAGGACCATTCCGAATTTCCGGTCGGTTTTACCATTAACAGCCATTTAAGTATCCGGGGAGAAAGAATAGGGAAGATTGTCGTGTTTCGGGATTTGACGAGCATTTACAAAATCCAAGAGGAGATCTTGAGAATGGATAGACTTATCTCGTTGGGAAAACTTGCCTCAGGCATTGCCCATGAATTACGGAATCCCCTCGCTGGAATCAAAACAACCGCCCAAGCCCTCGGCGAGGAGATGTCCGGAGACGATTCAAGAAGAGAGTATTTACACCGAATCACTAAAGAAATCGATCGGCTCAATGACCTCCTTAAAACGTTTTTTTCCTTTGCTAAGCCACAGAATCTGACTTTGGTTCGTTGCCATATCAAGGACATTATCAATGAAATCATTCCGTTCCTTATTAAAGAAATCGCTGACAAAGGGATTCGCTTTGTTGAAGCCTATCATCCCGAACTTCCAAGGATCAAAGTCGATAAGACCCAAATGCATCAAGTCTTCCTCAATCTGTTTTTGAATGCGATTCAAGCCATGCCTACCGGGGGTGAGCTCAAAATCGAAGCCAGTCCAATGATCTCAAACTCCTTGAAGGGAGTTAACCAAAATTTTATCAAGGTTGTCATTTCGGATACCGGAAGAGGCATTCCCACACACATTGTTCATAAAATTTTCGATCCTTTTTTCACGACAAAACCTAAGGGAATCGGGTTGGGCCTTTCTATCACTTATCAGATTATTAAGAAACACGGAGGAACCATCAAGGTGGAGAGCCAATGGGAGAAGGGTACCTCTTTCATCATTAATTTACCGGAGACATTGGAGAACTGATGAAACCTTCCATCCTTGTTGTAGACGACGACGGGGTGATGCAAGAGACGCTCTCTGACGTTTTGAAAAAGAAAGGATACGAGGTCTTTTCCGTCGGTTCGGGGAGTGGTGCTCTTTCTTTGATCAAAAAGAATGTCATTGACCTCATTCTCCTGGACATGAGACTGCCCGACATAGATGGCTTAGAGGTCCTAAGAAAAATTAAGGAATTTGATACCGAGATCTTAGTCATCATGATGACCGCCTTTTCTGACGTGCAGACGGCAGTTTCGGCCATGAAATCCGGGGCTTACGATTATATTAATAAACCTTTTGAATTGGAGGAATTGAAACTGCTCATCGAAAAAGGATTAGAGACCAAAAGTTTAATCAATGAAGTGCGAAGACTTCATCGAGAGCAAAAAGAGAAATACCAAAACAGTCATATTTATGGGGTTAGTCCTCAAATCCATTATGTTAAAGAGTTGATTGGAATGATTGGCAAAACTCATAAAACGTCTGTGTTGATTCAGGGTGAAAGTGGTACGGGGAAGGAATTGGCCGCGAATGCCATTCATTATGGTAGCCATCGAAGTGATAAACCTTTGATGAAAATCAATTGCAGTGCAATACCCGATTCTTTGTTGGAGTCAGAACTTTTTGGATATGAGAAGGGCGCTTTTACTGACGCGAAGAACACAAAGAAGGGCCTTTTTGAATTAGCCGATGGCGGCACAGTCTTCTTGGACGAAATTGGAGATATGAACCCCTTCTTACAATCCAAAATCCTTAGGGTCCTTGAAAATCAAACGTTTATGAGGGTGGGAGGGGAGAGGGAGATAAAAGTCGACATCCGTGTCATTGCAGCCACCAACAAAGATTTAGAGACGATGGTAAAAGAGGGGTTTTTCCGAAAGGACTTATATTACCGATTGAAGGTAATGGTCGTGGAGATGCCTCCCCTTCGCGACAGGCCAGAAGATATTTTGTTGCTTTCAAATTTATTTATCGAAGAAAATAATAAAGAGTATAACAAAAACATTAAGGGTTTTTCCGAGGAGGCGAAGAAACTGTTGGTTCAATATTCTTGGCCAGGGAACGTGAGGGAATTACGGAATGTGATTGAAAGGGCAATGATCTTAACGGATCGAGAGCTTATCACTCCCAAACATATTCCGTTTGAATTGAAACAAACTGAAAAAATGGTTCATGCAAACACACAACCTGAAGCATCTGAGATACCTTTCGATTTGTCGTTAGAGAATATGGAAAAAGTGCATCTTGGTAAGGTGCTGAAGAAATTGGAATGGAATAAATCGAAAGCATCAAAATTTTTAGGTATTTCTCGGGCCACCCTGAGGGCAAAGATTAAGAAATATAACCTTGCAGAGAATTGAAATGGAGTATTGATGGGTTAGTAATGAATTCTAAAATAGTTTATTAGGTTTGATTGGGTACCTGACAGAATTTTTTGAAGTAGTGAAATATTTTGCTTGACTTTTTGGAAAATTTGTTAATAATCTATGCTGTCTTATTCTATTGAAAAGTGAGGGGAAAAGATGATTTTAAGTAAAAAGAAGGATGTTATTGGGTTGGATATCGGAAGCAGTTCAGTTAAACTGGTAGAGTTAAAAGAGGGCAAGAACGGGTATAAGTTACAAAATTTGGCAATCTCTCCTTTGCCAACAGAAGCAATTGTTGACGGAGCCCTAATGGACTCGGCCACGATTATCGATACGATACGGGATGTGATCGCGACTTCTAAGACAAAATTGAAAGATGCAGTAACCTCTGTCTCCGGTCATTCTGTCATCGTCAAAAAAATTTCCTTGCCCCTTATGACGGAAGCCGAGCTGGAAGAATCGATTCAGTGGGAAGCTGAGAGATACATTCCATTTGATATCAATGATGTGAATATCGATTTTCAAATATTGGGGTCGACGCCGGAAAACCCGGAAGCCATGGATGTTATTTTGGTGGCAGCCAAGAAGGATATTATCAATGATTATGTTTCTGTCATCATGGAATCTGGATTAAACCCTGTCATCATCGATCTGGATTCTTTCGCCCTGGAAAATATGTTAGCCATCAATTATGAGACTGGAGAAGAGATGACCGTTGCGGTCGCTAATGTAGGGGCAACCGTTACCAACATTGACATTATCAAGAACAACACCTCTGCCTTTACGAGAGATATTTTTAAGGGGGGGAATCAAATTACAGAAGAAATTCAGAGACAAATGCACGTCGACCATGAGGAGGCTGAAAAAATCAAAGTGGGGACCAAGGTCGATATCACCTCCCAGCCGATTATTCAAAACGTATTGAAAATAGCGTCCGAATCATTGGCCGCCGAAATAGGAAATTCCTTGGATTTCTTTCAGTCCACCACCACTTATGAAAAGATCGGCAAGTTGTATTTGAGCGGGGGAGGATCGAAGATTAAAGGTTTCGATACCACTCTGCAACAACAGATTGGGATACCGGTCGAAGTCGTTAATCCATTCAACAAGATAGATTACAGTGGTAGAGATTTCGATATCGAATATTTAAGAGAAATTGGGCCGATCATGGCCGTCGGAGTGGGTCTTGCCTCAAGAAAGGTAGGGGATCGATGATCAAGATTAATTTACTTCTGGCAAGAAAAGAGAAGAAAAAGGCTCGGTTGGGGAGGGAATTCATTGTTCTCATTGTCTCCATCGCCATTTTGCTGGGAACCCTCATCTTTATCCAATGGGGACTAAGCAAGAAAAAGGAAGGCATCGCGGCGCAGATAGCCAAAACAAAAAATGATATCGCATACTACAAATCATTGACCACGGAAGTTGAGAAAAAGAAGGAAGAACAGAAAATGTTGCAAAATAGGCTGGATATCATCAACGCCTTAAGAAAGGAGAAGGCGAGCGCTGCGAGGCTTTTGGATGAATTGAGTATTGATAAACCGGAGAAACTTCAACTCGAATCTCTGAAGAAAGAGGGAGTGAAGTTAGGAATGGAGGGAATCGCTCTGGATGACGAGACGATCGCCAATTTCATGACCAGCCTTCGGAAATCGAAGCTTTTTAAGAACGTCGACCTCGTTGTGAGTGAACAGATTGAACAGAGCAAAGTTAAGTTGAGAAAATTCATTCTTTCATGTGAGATCATTTTAACATAAAGAGAGGGAATCAAATGGCGCTGACAATGGATTCTATCTTAAAACTCCCGACACCCAAGAAGGTGTTAATATTGGTGGTTATTTTATGTGCCATAGCGGGCCTGTATCTGTATTTCTTTTTCGTGCCCGTGCAGGATGATCTCAATGCGGCGCAGAGGGAGTTGAGTAAATTGGAGAGTGAATTAAGCAGTAGTAAAACCATCGCAAGGGATCTCCAGAAGTTCAAGGCACAGGTTGAGAAGCTGAATGAAGAGCTAAAAAATGCCTTGACGCAGCTGCCAAACGAGAGGGAGATCCCGGAAATACTAAAAACCATATCCAGCCTAGGGAAAGAGTCCAATCTTGAATTCACCCTTTTTAGACCTAAGCCTGAAGAACCTCAACAATTTTATGCCATGGTTCCTATCGAGCTGGTTGCACTGGGAAACTACCATAATATAGGGATTTTCTTCGATAAGGTGAGCAAGCTCCCAAGAATTATTAACGTTGTCGATTTCAACATGACAAGGGCGAAAGACATTAAGGAGATGAGGGGGAAGGAGGAGCCTCAAACCATGTTAAAGACATCCTGTATGATCAATACGTATCGTTTCATTGAGAAGAAGAGCGAGGAAAAGAAAAGTGGAAAGAAACCGCTCGAAAGGAAATAGAGGATGAAACCAGAAAGAGATAAAATAGGCCATGGATGCATCACCTTATCGATCGTCCTGCTCTTTTTGATCGGAGGATGCGGAGGAGGGGGAACGCCCCCGCCCCCTCCCCCCACAAAAGCGAAGTCTCTCGCTGTGGAGAAGAAGAAGGAAGGGCTGGCTAAAGTGGCTGAGACAAAAGAGCCGGAGAAAAAGGAAGAAGCAGAGTATTCCTATAACCCTGTAGGAAAACCGGACCCTTTCAAACCTTTCATCCAATTAGCGTCGAGGGAGGGGTTGAGGAAGGCTGTCACCCCTTTGCAGAGATTTGATATCAGCCAGTTGAAGCTCGTGGCTATCATTTCCACTTCTCAAGGGAATGTCGCCCTTGTCGAAGATGCAACGGGGAAAGGGTACGTTTTAAAGAAAGGGACGTGGATTGGGAAAAATGATGGAAAGGTCACCAAAATCCTAAAGGATAAAGTGATCGTCGAGGAGGTCTATCAGGATATTTTCGGCCAAACAAAAACAAGTGAGATTTCACTATTTCTTCACAAGGTTGAAGAAGGAGGAGAATCATGAAACGTTCTCAGATCCTAATAACGACTTTCGGGCTTTTTCTTTTGTTCTTGATAACGCGTTGTGCCACTGAAAACGCCTCGGTTCGAACACCCAAACCGGATACCTCGGCGCCTGTTACCAAGGTTTCTACGATCCAGAAGATAACCTTTGTTGAGGAAGAAAATTATACAAAAATCCAAATTGAAGGGTCTGAGCCCATCGCTTCCCCATTTTATAAATTGTTGTCCGACCCTCTCAGGATTGCTATTGACGTCCCAGACATTGATTTAAGACAAATCAAGAGCCCTCTCAAAATCGATAACGGAACGATCGGAGAAATAGTGACCACACAATACGATGACAAAGGAAGAATTGAAATCAGCCTCCTTCAAATGACCAACTATAATATTTCAAAAGAAGAAAAGAATCTGATCATTGACGTGGAAAAGGTGAAGAAGGTCGAGGAGGCCAAAGAGGCCAAAGACGTTAAAGAGGTTAAAAAGGAGGAAGAAGCCTTAAAGGAAACGAAGGTGGAAGCTCCTGCTGCGGTGACAAAGAAAGAAGAACCTTTGCCTACGCCACCGCCTATGAATAAGGCCAAGAAAGTGGTCAACGTCACATTTGAAGAGAAAAAAGATTTTATTACTTTCAACATCTTGGCTGACGGAAAAATCGGAAACTTCGATACCTTTAAATTGGATTCGCCTCCAAGACTGGTTTTGGACGTTTGGGGAGTGGACACGCGCAAAAGCTCCTTTAAGGTCAAAAATCCCTTGATCAAGGCAGTACGCATTGGGCATTACCCGGATAAATTAAGGTTGGTTTTTGATTCTCAGAAACTTCAGCTCCCGCCCTATCAGGTCAATCGGATTGATGATAAGTTGATGGTTTCTCTTGGAAACATTCCACAACCCTCTGAGCCACAGATCTTTGTTCAGGGGAAATCGGCCAAGGAGCCTCCTGCTGGCCCTTCAAAAGCTCAAGCAGAAAGTCCAGGCAAGCCAAACACTCTGACAGGGATCGATTTTAAGCGGATGGATGATAAATCGAGGGTCATCCTCTCTCTCTCTGAAGAAAATCCTCAATTTGAATCCTCCACCCCTTCAAAGAATGTGATTGCCATCGAGGTGAAGAATGCCTCTGCCCCCAAAAATCTTCTGAAAGGATTGGACACAAGTTCATTTAAGAGCGTTGTCAGTCATGTCGAACTCAAGAATGTCAAGGTGGGGAAAACAAATGATGTTCAAGTCCTCGTTAAGTTAGGGGAAGAAGCTCCTTACGAGACAACCAAAGAAGGTAAGGAAATCTTTATCGATGTCAAAGAAAAGCCCAAAAAGATCGAAGCAAAAGCAGAAGCCCAGCCGCAAGAGGTGAAGAAAGAGGAGGTAATTGAGCCTAAGAAAGAAGAGGCGAAGAAAGAGGAAGTCAAAAAAGAGGAGGAAGTATCGAAAGAAGTGAAGCCTACACCGGAATCGAAGAAGCAGGAGGTGAAGGCTGAAGAAAAACCCGTTCCTCAAAGTCCAGTGGCGAAAAAGGTGGAAGAGGTGAAAAAGGTTTCTGATGAAAGAGCCCCACAAAAAGCTTATACAGGAACAAAATTATCTCTCGATTTCAAGGATGCGGATATCAAAAATATCCTCCGGTTGATTGCTGAAGTAAGCAACTTAAACATCATCGTGGCAGATGAGGTGACTGGAAAAATTACCATGAGATTGGTGGACGTGCCTTGGGATCAAGCTCTTGATATTATTTTGGAATCCAAAAACCTCGGCAAGAGACAGGTTGGGAATGTGGTACGAATTGCCCCAGCGGAGGTCCTGAGAAGAGAAGACCAAGCCAAATTAGAAGAGCAAAGATCGAAAGACAAGCTGGAACCCCTGCTCCACGAGCTCATCCCGGTCAACTATGCTACGGCGAAAGAAATCATGCCGCAAGTGAAGAGCATCCTGAGCGAGCGAGGGGATGTCAAGGTCGACGATAGGACGAATACATTAATTGTCAAAGATATCTCAAGAACCCTTCCAGACGTTAAAAATTTGGTGAAGGCTCTGGATACGAAAACCCCCATGGTCTTAATTGAAGCAAGGATCGTCGAAGCCAACCTCACGTTTCAAAGTGAATTGGGCGTGCAATGGGGGTTTTTGGTCGGAGGAGCAAAGGCTAAGATGGGAGGAGGGGGAGTTGGTACGGCCGCCCCCACGACCCAGGCTCTCGGGACCACTGTCAATGAGGTTCTCAATCTCGGTGCAGTTCCCCGAACAAGCTTACAAAGTTCACCGACTACGGCGGCGGGTCTTCTTTCAGCTGTTTTCAGCCGGGGAACGATACAAGAATTGGATGTCACACTCTCGGCTCATGAATTCAAAGGAGACGTTAAGATTA
>DATHCH010000205.1:0-5085 GCA_035319625.1 Thermodesulfobacteriota bacterium | reverse complement strand
TAGCTTCCGAGGCTTCTGGAGTGTAATCCACCCTCTGGTGAAAAATAGCAGTCAGGATCCGGTCAAAACTCTCTTGGATTTTTTGAAGGTCCTTCAGAGTCAATTCACACTCTTCCATCTGTCCATCCAAGAAGATGTTGTTCGTCACCCGTTGGACCAAGCTTTTGATTCGGGAGGGTGTGGGGTCGGTGAGGGCGCGAGAGGCGGCCTCTACCGAATCGGCCAACATGACGATCCCCGCCTCTTTGGTCTGGGGTTTGGGGCCGGGATAACGAAAATCCCCCTCATTGACCGATTCCATCTGCGGATTCTCTTTACCCTTGGCCTTTTGATAAAAGAAGGAGATCAGACTGGTTCCGTGATGTTGTTGAATGGTGTGGCCGATGCGCTCGCCCAGACGATTTTCGCGGGCCATCTCCACCCCATCCTTCACATGCGAAATAAGGATGAGGGCTGACATGGCGGGAGTGAGATGGTTGTGTTTATTATCTTCGCCGCCCACGTTCTCGATAAAGTAGAGGGGTTTTTTCAACTTTCCGATATCATGGTAGTAGGCACTGACTCTTGTCAACAGAGGATTGGCTCCGATGGACTTGGCAGCGGCCTCCACCAGGGTCCCGACAATAATGCTGTGGTGATAGGTGCCCGGGGCCTGAAGAATCAAGTCTTTGAGAACGGGATGATCCATATTGGCCAGTTCGAGCAATTTGATGTCCGTGGTATAACCGAAAACAATTTCCACGACCGGGACAATTCCCAGGACAAGGACCGAAGCCAGGGCGCCTCCCAGAAAACCCATTATCAGATCGGGGAGAAGAGTCATTCTCAAGGGATTCCCGGAAAGCAGGTTGTAAGCAATGATCGTTAAGACGTTGATGCCTCCGACGCTGACCCCAGCCTTGATAAGAATACTCCTCTGCTCGCATCGTGCCACCCTATGGGCGCCGATCAGACTCCCCACCACGGTGAAGATGAAATAGAAGAGCTGATTTCCCATCAAGGCAGCCGAGAAGTAACCGATCAGGAGGGTAAAGGCGATCGCCACCTCTGAATTGAGGACGATCCGGACGAGCATGGCCCCTGTGGCAATCGGAAAGAGATAAATATAGGAAGAAGATGGAATGGAGAGAAATTCTTCTCCCAAGGCATCCGTGCTCAGCTGAAAGAGTTTCAATAAGGCCACGATTCCGAGCAACGCCGTAGCCAAGAAAAGGAGATCTTTCTGAATAGGGGCGATCTTCCGGATATTTTGTGTAGAGAATTGGTAGAGGCTCGCCAAGATGAGGAAGGTCAAAAGGCCCATTCCAATGAGCATAATCAGGAGGTGGGATCGCTCCTGTGCCTTTCGAAGGGCCTGGAGGACCAAGAGATGTTCTTCGCGAACCCGATCCCCGGGCCTCAGGATGATCTCTCCCCGTTTGATTTGAAGATAAACGGGATTGATCTTTTCTTTTGTGATTTTTTTTCTCTCTTCGGTCTCATTCTTATTAAAGGTGAGGTTCGGCTTCAGAAAGTAATCGGCGATCTTTAACGCAACGAATGATGACTCCCTCCCTAAAACCGGAACAAGCGTAGTTGTCTGAGCCCGGACCTTCGCCCTTGCCTCCTTCATATCCAAGAAGTTAAAAGGAGGGAAGTTTCTCCTCTCTTCACGGGTCTGGATATTTCGGACGGCGATTCCTTTCTCAGCATCCGAATCGAGAAGCTCCTTATCATTGACAATCCCCTTTTTCAGGATGGGAGCAATCAGTTTCAAGGCGGTCTCCCCTATGGCGGGGCTGAAGTGTTCTTTCTCCAAAACGTGCCATTCCCTTTGTGTAAGGGGAACGTTCAGGGTAGAGTCCCACTCCTTTCTTCTCAAGGCCTCTTGATCCGTCCCTTTTTCGCGTTTTTGGAAAGGAGCCGCCAATGACCTAAAGGCGGATCGGATTTGCTGGTCCGCATCGCGGAAGACAAACGGATCGTAGTCGTAAACGGAGAGCACAGACCTTTCCGCCTCGGTCCGTTTTTCCTGAGTTAGCTTTTCATCCTCGACCAGAAGATCCTGGTTGGATTTGATCTCCTTGGTCACGATGTCTCCCAGTCTGTATTCTTTCACATGAAGCGTCAGACTCGGGGAGAGAAGGAGGCTGAGAAGAATGGCCATTCCAATGCCGATAAACCATTTCTGATAAGAAGGCGTTTTGATCCTCTCCAACCAGGATCGGTCTCTCAGGCCATTGGTCGTTTTAAGAAAGGGAAGATTGAGAATGGACTTTTTTATAGAGGTTTTTATCATGGGTCGTTAAAGAGAATCCTTTTGGCGGTTCCGCCTTTCTTCTGCCCTTTCATAAGCCTTGATGATTTCCTGGACAAGGGGATGTCTGACGACATCCCTGTCCGAAAAATAAACGAATTCGATTCCTTCGATTCCTTTAAGGATACCCTGTACTTCGATCAACCCAGAAGTCTTATTCTCAGGAAGATCCACCTGGGTGATGTCCCCTGTAATGACGGCCTTGGAACTGTAGCCCAATCGGGTCAAGAACATCTTCATCTGCTCCGGCCCGGTATTTTGTGCCTCGTCGAGAATGACGAAGGAGTCGTTGAGGGTCCTTCCCCGCATAAAAGCTAAAGGGGCCACCTCGATCACACCCCTCTCCACCAGTTTGGAGGCTCGGTCAAAATCCATCATATCATGTAAAGCATCGTAGAGGGGGCGAAGATAGGGATTGACCTTCTCAGCGATATCCCCGGGAAGGAATCCTAACTTCTCCCCTGCTTCCACGGCAGGCCGGGTCAGAACGATCCTCTCAACCTCCTGCTTCACGAGACTGGCCACGGCCATGGCCATGGCCAGATAGGTCTTTCCCGTTCCGGCAGGGCCGATGCCAATCACCAGGTCGTATTTTCGGATGGCGTCGATATAACGCTTTTGGGCCAGGCTCTTGGGTGTGATCACCCGTTTCCTTGACGAGATGTAAACGGTATCGAGAAAGATATCCTCAAGGTTCACCTTCTGATCATCGGAGATCATCCGAATGGCATAATCGACGTCGGTTGGGTAAAGAGGGTAGCCTTTTTTCAGGAGGGCATAGAGGCTGTTTAGGACGCGTATCGAAAGATCAACATCCAGCTCCTCCCCATGGATGCTGAGGGCATTGCCTTTGGCGTTGATCTTCACTCCAATCGTCCTGGCAATGCGTTTTAAGTTTTCACTTTGGGCGCCGAAAAGGGCATTAGCCATTTGAAGATCATCAAAGGTCACCTTTTCGACGGTTTCCGCTGGTTGTTCTTTCAAAAATGCACTTTCACCCCTTAATCCCCTGCCTACCGCAGGCAGCCTGTCTACGCCTGCTTTTTCCAACTATGTGAGGCAGAAAAAAGGTGAGCAGGAAAAGCTCCTCATTATTGACGAATCATATCATCTTGAACCCCACATTGCAATACTCATTAAGCCCCCCCTTGCCGGTCTTTTTTCACCTTAACTGTTTCACTTCTTCGACAATCGCGGGGATGATTTCGCCGGCAGAGCCAGAAATCAGGTAATCCGATATCTCATGGGTCAAGGGAGTCGGTTCCCTATTGATCTCAATAACCGTGGCCCCTCTCTCCTTAGCAGTAATGGGAATGGTGGCCGCGGGATAGACGATCGCAGAGGTTCCGATGGAAAGCACCACACTGCAGGATTGGGACTCTTTCAAGGACGAGACCTGAGCCTTCCAGGGGATGGATTCTCCAAAAAAGACGACGTCGGGTTTCAAGAGCGATGAACACCGGGAACACCGGGGAGGGAGGTCTTCCACTTTGAGGGAAGCTCCGTCGATGGTGGTCGAGCACTTCAGACAGGAGAACGTCCTGTGACTCCCGTGGAATTCAATCACATGGCGGCTTCCAGCGGCTTGGTGAAGACCGTCCACATTCTGGGTGATGACCGAAGAGAGATAACCCATCCGTTCCAATTCGGCCAGCCCAAGATGGGCTGGGTTGGGCCTCGCATCCTTGATGATCAAGAACATATCCTTGAGCATCAACCAGATCCGATCAGGGTCCGAACGGAAGGCGTCGATATGAGCAAATTCCTCGGGATCATATTTTTGCCAGAGGCCTTGAGACCCCCTGAAATCGGGAATGCCACTCTCCACGGAAATGCCCGCTCCGGTAAAGGCGATCGTCTTTTTTGAATTGACAATATCCTTCGCCGCCCTTTGAATTAATTTTCGATCCATGATTTTATCTTCCCCCTTGCCCCACCTCCTCCCCCAAGAGGAGAAGGTGGTCAGCGAAGCGCTACTTTTGAGTCGCAATATCTTGATATGCCGGAATCACTCCAAATCCCTTAGCTTGGATTATCGCTCTCTTGACGGACTCGGCTAAGACCACTTCTCCAAGAAGTCCGATGGTGTTGACGTCGCCTTTCTTCTTCCCGCACGAAATGGCAAAGACCAGATCCCCGTCGAAGGTGGTATGAAGGGGCGAGATCATTTTGGCCAATCCGGAGTGGGCGATCTGGGCAACCTGGTTCAGCTCTTTCTTTGTTAAATAAGCGTTGGTAGCCATCACCCCAAGGGTTGTATTAAACGCATCGGAGTCTGAAGCGGAGATCTTTCCAAACTGTCCGCGGGTCACTCCCTTTTTCATCCATTCTGACGAATTGGCCAATTTTGCACTCCCTTTTGACCTTCTTGCCCCTGCCAAGATTTGATGAGAGGCAGGATCAAGTACATCGCCAAAGGCATTGACAACCACAAGCCCTCCCACGATAAGCCCCTTTGGTCCATAAATACTCGAGGTGCCTACGCCGCCCTTCATCGCCCGTTCAATTCCAAAAAGCTTTCCCACGGTGGCACCCGTTCCCACCCCCACGCTTCCTTCTTCCACTCTTTTTGAGGCATTGAGACAAGCCTGATATCCCATCTCGCGGTCGGGTCTGACGCGAAAGTCGCCGATTCCAAAATCAAAGACTATAGCGGTGGGCACAATGGGGACTTTTGTCTTGGTCACATCGAACCCTTTTCCTCTTTCTTCCAGAAAAGCCATCACCCCGCCTGCGGCGTCCAAACCAAAGGCGCTCCCGCCCGCCAGGAGAATGGCATGAATTTTATC
>DATHCH010000204.1:0-6463 GCA_035319625.1 Thermodesulfobacteriota bacterium | reverse complement strand
ACGAATCACGGACACGGTCACGAAGAAATTGGGGGATCGTTCAATGGTAGGACAACGGACTCTGACTCCGTGAATAGGGGTTCGACTCCCTTTCCCCCAGCCATGCAACAAAATGGGTCTAGCCAGGTATGCCAGACCCATTTTTGTTAAGACCGGGGCGAGGGATAAATTAAGGACTTACGTTCAGAGAAAAAACGATCTTCTGGTTTCGGATTTCGCCTCTTATGACTCCCTTTTCCTTCAGGTATTTGAGATGAGCGATGGCCTCCCCCGTGGCGAACCATTTTTGGGGTACGGGAAAGACATCCCAAGAGTCACTCACGATATCCCAGGTCATCTTCGAGGCCACCCGAAAGGCACTCATCTTGCCCTTTGCCAGAATAGAGACGATTTCATCAAGCCTGTCCTGGTGGTGTTGTTTCAATTCCCGAATCCTTTTTTTGCAGTCCCGGAAAATACCTCTATGTCCGGGCAGTACAAGCTCGATATCAAGCTCATACACCTTGTCTAAACTTGCTAGATACTCCTCCAGGGGATTCCACTCATCAGACCACAACTGGATGTTGGGGGTGATGTCGTTAAGAATGTGATCTCCGGACACTAAGATCTTCTTGCCGGGTTCGTAAAGACACATATGCCCCCAAGTATGGCCGGGTGTCTCAATGCATTTGAATGCATAATCCCCGATGCGTACCATGTCGCCCTCTTTCAAGATATGAAAAGCGAGGTCGGCGCTTGGCCTGAATTTAAGGCCGGGATGGCTCCGGAGGGCCTTCTGAAGCTCACTTTCAGGAAAACCGTTCGAACGAGCAAAGTTAAGAAACGCCTCCAGCCGAAAACCGGATTTAAAGCGATCGGCATCTGGCTGGTTGAAGTATATCTGCGAATGATCTGTGATGAGGCTCGAGACAAGACCGAAATGATCCGCGTGGAGATGAGTGATAAAGAAGTCTGTTTTCTCCATATCGACTCCCAGTTCTTTTAAACCAGCCTGCATGACCTGCATGCATACTTCCTGGTTCCAGCCGGTATCGATAACCAAGTTTCGTTCCGTGTTCTTGATCACGTAGGAATTGATGGCCTTCAAGGGATTCTTGGGAAGAGGAACTTCGATTCTGTATAGATTTGCTGAAATTTCTTCGATCATCGACTCACTCCTACGGGTCAACCCCTTTCTTCCGCCGAGAGGCCCTCTTTTTTGAGCTGGGAGACCAACGCGCCAACGTCCTCCATTTCCATGTGAAGGATGAGATCCTTCTTTTCAGCCCCGGTGGGTTGCCAAAGACTCTTCATTTTGAGACCAGCCTTCCTGATGCAATCAAAAACTTTCTGCATCTGCTCCATTTCTCCGGCCCCGTATACGATGATCCGTTTCCCCTTCTCGCCAATTCCGAAGAGGGGGTTGACGACCTTGTAAAATATGTCATTGGTGGTCAATATCCCCACAACCCTTTCATCTTCTACCACTATCAGACAACCCACCCGATTCTCCTGTGCGATTTCTGTTGCCCGTTCGATCGTGGTGTCAGGATTGACCGTTACGACATTCGTCTTCATAATCTCTTTCACGGTTAATCTGGACAGAACGTACAGGAGTTCCCCTCGGCTGAGAGACGTGGCCTGAGAAGGGCTTGCCTGTATCCACTACCGGCAGGCGCTCGAATTTATGTGCCTCCAAAAGGCGTTCCGCCTCGAAAATGGGTATCCCACTCGGTACCGTAACCACATTATAAGTCATCACATCCCGTACCAACATCACTTCCTCCTTTCCTCCCTCTTCTCGCGAAGGGCTGAACTGGGTGCTTTATTATCCTTTTTCTTTCTCCGAGATTTTGGCCCAGGTGTCTCGGAGCGTCACAATCCGGTTGAATACCAATGCCTTCTCAGAAGAATCAACGGGGTCCACACAGAGATAGCCAAGCCTCTCGAATTGGTATCTGCTACCGGGGGCCGCCTCCGCCAGGCTGGATTCCACACGGCATGATCTTAAGGTTTCCAGCGATTTTGGGTTTAGGTATTTTATAAAATCATCCTCTTTGGTCATCGGATCAGGGACTAAGAAAAGTCGGTCATACAATCGTACCTCGGCAGGAACCGAATTGTCCGCCGATACCCAATGAATAACTCCCTCGACTTTGTGTCCGTCCGGGGGCGGTCCATTCCTTGTCGCCGGATCATAAGTACAGTGCAGCTCAACAACGTCGCCCTTCTTCATATCCTCAACCATGTTGACGCACTTGATGACGTAGGAATATCGCAGGCGCACCTCACGCCCCGGAGCAAGACGGTAGTATTTTTTCGGAGGGTTCTTCTGAAAGTCGTCCTGTTCGATATAGAGGACCCTGGAAAAAGGGACCCTCCGCGATCCCATGGAAGGGTTCTGCGGATGATTGGGGCATTCAAATTCCTCCATTTGCCCTTCGGGATAGTTATCGATCACCACACGGAGGGGCCGTAAGACCCCCATGACGCGCGGGGCTCGCTCGTTCAGATCTTCACGAAGGCAATGCTCAAGAAGAGATAAATCGACGAGATTTTCGGTCTTGGCTACTCCGATCCTTGCACAAAAGCTTCGGATCGCCTCCGGTGTGTAGCCTCTCCTTCTCATTCCTGCGAGAGTGGGCATTCGCGGATCATCCCAGCCGTTCACATAGCCTTTTGTGACTAACTCGATCAGCCTTCGCTTGCTGAGGACCGTGTAGCTGAGGTTAAGACGAGCGAATTCAATTTGCTGAGGATGACAATCCACGTTCAGTTGATCCAGAATCCAATCGTACAAGGGACGGTTATTTTCAAACTCAAGAGTACAAATGGAATGGGTGATTTTTTCAATGGAATCCGAGACACAATGGGCGAAGTCGTACATCGGGTAGATGCACCATTTTGTCCCGGTTCGATAGTGAGCGGCCCGCTTGATGCGGTAGAGAACCGGATCTCGCAGCGTAATGTTTGGGGAAGCCATGTCGATTTTGGCACGAAGGACATGGGCGCCGTCCTCAAATTGGCCAGCGCGCATCTGCTCGAATAAATGTAGGTTCTCTTCAACGGAGCGGTTCCGGTAAGGGCTTTTTTTTCCCGGCTCGGTTAAGGTACCCCGCTGCTCCCTGATTTTATCGGCGCTTAAACTGCACACGTAAGCCTTGCCGGTTTTAATCAGTTGGACTGCAAACTGGTACAATCGCTCGAAATAGTCGGAAGCATAAAATAGACGATCTCCCCAATCGAAGCCCAGCCAGCGGACATCGTTGATAATGGATTCGACATATTCAAGCGATTCGCCGCTCGGATCGGTGTCGTCCATCCTTAGGTTGCAGGTGCCGCCGTACTGGGCGGCAATGCCGAAATTGAGGCAGACGGACTTGGCGTGTCCGATATGGAGGTATCCGTTGGGCTCGGGTGGAAAGCGCGTCGCAACCCGTCCCTGAAACCTACCGGATCTCAGGTGTTCATCAATAATTTCTCTTACGAAGTCAGAGGAGACTGAAGCGTTGGTATGGGCCATAGAGACGGTTCCTTTCTTTTGCCCCGTTAGAAAGGGCCTTTCTAACGGGGCTTGCTCTTCTTGGCCTCTTAATATATCATATCTTACCCATCTCGCAAGGCCCAATGGGCTAAGAGGTTTCAAGAGCTTGTCGAGAAACACGGAGGCAAAAACTGAAAGGAGATGCTAATAAGCGATCTCTCAAGTCATCTCGAAGCAAGTTTTTCTTTGAGATGATATTGTCCATTTATATTCTTAGTGGTATTATCTTTTTAAATCAAAAAGGTAATACCCTCTGGTCTCCACGTCTGCACACTGGTAGGCGGCGGAGACAGGCTTTGCTTTTTTAGGATTGGGGGGTCGTCTAGCGGTAGGACTATGGACTCTGGCTCCATCAACCGAGGTTCGAATCCTTGCCCCCCAGCCAATGATTTCAATAACTTACGGCCCAAAAAACGTTGTCCGAAAGGTGTCCAAAACCTATTCTATCCTATGCAACCATGGCTGCTATTTTCCGGCTAGTAGAAAAGAAGATTACTGGCGATTAAGTTATACTTCTCTTTCCATTCCTCCACCCCAACCTCACATCCCACCGCCGCTCCTCAACCCTACCCTCCTGAGATGTCCCATCCTTCATTCTATTCCTATGCATTCCCCTTGTGATTGGACTAAAAGCGTTCTACATTAAGTGTTATCAGAGAGAATTATCAAAAGATGGGAAAGGAAGGGAGAAACAATGATTGCATATAAGGAAGTTACCCCTGAGGAAATTGCCACAGCCTGGACCAAAATAAAGAAGATAAGAAAAACCACAAACCCTAATATTGATCGGAGGATGCTCTGGTGCGCTGTAAATCTCATGTTTTTAGCAGGAGTAAAAGAGAGAGAGATTCAATGGTTTAAAGTCAAAAATGTCTGTGCAGCAGGTAATATTGTCGACCGGATAACCGTGTGTTGGAAGAGCATCATAAAGCCTATTCCATTATCCGACACGGTAAAAAAAATACTCAGAAATTATATTCGATATCGTCAGGCCAATAAACCCGAGATAGATCCGGATTCACCTCTTTTCCCTGCGTATTTTGGAAGAAACGCTAAAGGAACTTTGGCTGCGGATTTGGAAGAGTTTTCTTTGAAAATAAGCCAGTTGCGAAGGATCGGAGCCGGTAATCATTATTGGACTCTTATAAGAAATGGAATCAACCAGGGTACAGCCCAGAAAGAAACCATGACCCAATTTCGAATAAGTGAAGATGGAGCATTGGAAGGCAGGCCTCGTCCTATTTATGAGGCTCCAAAGAAAAGCGTAATTAGAGAGAAGGAAAGAAAAGAGCGAAAAGAGAAAGAGAAAGATGAACGTGCAGAAGAACAAGGGCCACCAGAAATTAAGGTTCGTATTAACGAAGCCTCCAAGCGGAATGCAAAAAAGAGGGAGAAAGTGATAAAGGAAGGGAGTCCACTACCTTCTGCTTGGAGTTTCGACGGTAGGATAGAAAAAGTGGGAAACGATTATATCGATATGCGGAGTATGGGGCGTGAGACAAGGAAGACCTTTATAATAGAAGAAACAACCCAGAATTTTGAGACAAAGCAAGTGATTTCATTAGGGGATCTGAAGAAGGGGATGGAGGTTCGCGTTAGGTATGAATTTAAGAATCTGGAAATGGTTGCTAAATGGATCAAAGTTCTATAAAAGTGAACATGACCTCTGGAGAGGGACGCACTCGGTCTCAACCTCATGATGGAATAAATTATGGGAACAGGACCAGTCAGCGCCCCCATCATCTGAACAGTGTCTTCTGAAAATCTCAAATGACTTTGCAAAATTGGAAATCTGTCCGGCCCGACGATACGGTTCCATCCACAAGTGAATTGGGGTCTTAGAATTCCAATTCTTTCTTGTTAGGCAATCTTTTTTCTCTCTCTCTCCCCCCCCACCACGCCTCCTGCCCCTACCCAACCCAGCGGTAGCCGGTGGCCGGTGCCAAGAGCCGAGCATCAAGAACTCAGAAGATTTGTTCAGGGTAGGTTTCAGTTGGGGAGAGTGGAGTGGTTTCTGGAGTGGCAGGCGAATTGCTTTTCTTAATTTCCCTTTATTAGATCACACTCTGGAGTCGAGAAAACAGTCACCCAATTCTCATTGACACGCTGTTTTCAATTTAGTAGACTACAATCGAAACTGAAGCCCTCCGTTATTAACCTCTAACCATCGGGTGGGTGTATGGCTTGGAGATAAGTCAGGACCCCATTTCTTGAAAAGGAATGAGGTTTTTTTATTCAGATTGATGGTTATTTGGGAGGTGAAATGATATGAAAACAATAGCCCGATGCATAGAGGATTTAAGGGAACTGCTTGAGAAAAATTCTGAGAGAGCAAAACGATTGAACAGAGTCAGGCTGTTTTGTGTGAACTGTGGATACCAGGAGATTCCGAACCGTGTACTGACGGTTAGAGAACTTGAAGATGTTGTGAGAGGGGAGAAACTATGTGATAAGTGCAGGAGCAGGTTGGAGATATACACAGCTACCGCAGACGGGTGGGCACTTGAATGGAATGATGACAGGTTTCTTGAAATAGGGGACAGTCTGATGATGAGTGTCGCCAATGAATCGGACTATGTAAATAAAAGACTTCTGAAGGAAACAGATGATTCTAAAATCAAAGCACTTTTGAAGATAAAGAGACGACTGATGAAACTAAGTGAGCCACAATATAAAATTTCCAGAAAAAATAGTATCAAGGGTTTCTTGTGGGGAATTTTCTTTTTAGGATTTGCTGCCCTAATAGTATGTAGCCTTTTGAATGAGATGGGATGGAGCATAGGTGGATTAATAGGCTTTGGGGTTTTATTTTTATTCAGTTATTTAGGATATGACGGTTTGAAGGGAGCAATGGAAGAATGGAAAGAATATAAAAAAGAAAGACAAGATTATGAAATCCATCTTGGAAATAAAGAGATTAATGAAAATGATGAATGGACG
>DATHCH010000203.1:0-25097 GCA_035319625.1 Thermodesulfobacteriota bacterium | reverse complement strand
CCCGTTATTTTGGACAGCAAAATGAATCAACTAAAAAAGCAGAACCGGAACCTGGTTTTGAAAACAAACAAAACTTGTCCAAAAAGCTAATAATTTCAAGGGGTACCTCCAAAATTTTAGGTTATTTTGGACAGTACTGATCTGGAATATATAACTTATTGCTTACACGCCGTAGCATATATATCTATACGGAGCCATTTTGTCAATACTGGCCGTTTCTAAATTGTCGATTTTGAGTTAAAGCGAGGCAATGAAGTCGACTGTTTAATATTCGGTCTTGTGAAAGAGTATATATCCCCGCCAATCTCCAGACAGTATTGTTGCTAGTAAAGATATTGTGTGGGTATCTATGTACACTGCCAACCTACCCTAAGTTATCCGCTTTTTTCATCCACCGTTTCCAGTTGCGTGCCCATTTGGGGTCACCCCAGCGTTCTCCATCCCTTGCCTTTCGAGGGCCAGACCCACAAGCAGAAGGATACTAATGATTACCGATTCAAATCACCATATCTGGTCAAAAAATAGGGCCGTTGACTTCAAGGAAGAAGTCACCAAGCTTGACACTGTCTGCAAGGTTAAATTTTGACTTTTACACCCCCTCTTTCCTCATATCCCTTTACGCATCAAAATTCCCCTTCTTTTCACCATAACCACCCTCACCTGGCACGTGAACCAGGGTGTGAACTTCGTTGTATCCTTGGTCAGTATTTCTGGGGAGATTTTTTCTCTACACTCTATTTTCTACCCCACCAAATGCGACCAAGGTTTCCCAACCGGATCCTCTCCCTCTCTCTTGCCATTTTAATCTCTTCTGCTTTGACAGCCGCCTTAGGATCATCTATCCCTTGCAGGTGTGTTCCTGAAAGTCTTTTCCTCGAAAGCCGGTATCCTTCTCTCTCGTCTTGTACGGATGTGGAGGTGGGGCGGTAACCGTATCGTCACTGTCCTTCAAAAAAAGACACCCGGTCGTTGAAGGCGGGGATTCTCAGAAAGAAGAACCGGGAAAACTATATCTGCCTGTTTTAAAACCCCACGGGTGACTCGTTTTTGAGAATTTTCCAAATAGTAAATTAGCCGTCTGGATACTCCTAGCCGCATCGCAATCTCAGTGCTGAGGACACCCCGATTGGAATGTAATTCCTCCAGTGTCTTTAAGAAATTGCCGTTATACATGGCCCGTGCCTTTCTTTCCCTCCTTTATCCACTGGGCCAATGAATAGATTAGAGTCTGGATAAGATGGAGCGAGGGGGCCTCCAAAGCTACTGGGTTGATAGCCTTTGGGGGTCCCTCCATAAAGGTTAAATCCAGACAAAAACTGCAACCCTTTTTGTAACTTTCAACGTCGAAAATCACCTAACCACACATAACGTTCCAAAACATAGAGTCCAAGTCATTCGTATTTCCAACTACTTAGAAATATCAAATTTTTGCCATTTCCTCTTTTTCCAGTTCAAATCTCCTCTCCCCCGACCATCTTTTCTATTGCTTGCATATCTCCTGGAATAACGCCCCGGACATTGAGTCCGGAACGAACAAATGCCATTCCTCGTTTTTGATCGGGTAAAAAATTTCTCTATCCTTGGAATAGAATCGAATGCGTAAATGGCGAACGGACCTATCGATGCAGTTGTATTCAGACAATATTAAACTAAAGTCCAAATTCTGAAATTCTTTTCCGCCTTCTTTCACCCAATGAGATACGCCTTTCTCCGTATAAATGGATTGCACACTTACCCTGATAATACTTTGCGATAGGCGTGTCAGGGTTTCCGTGTCATAATAATACGTCCCATCCTCATTCGTTCCATAATACTTCCAATTCGCCCCCCAAGCTTCCGCACCGAGAAAGACAGCAAGTCCGATCAGCACAAAGGCCATTCCCAACTTACTCGACAATGATTTCATTCACGTCGCCCCCTTCTTTAGCCAAAAGTCTGTTAAAGGTTCGGGATTCATCTGTTTGCCGTTTTCTCGTACCTTTTCAAACCTTCATCAATCATCCTTCTGATAATTTCAGAAACCTTGAGTCCCATTTTCTTGCCCATTACTTTGAGCCTCTTATGCTGCACATCTCCCAAATAGATATTAGTTCTCCTCATGGCAGACTCCTCCTTAGCCGTAGGATACCCCAAAGATACACCATTGTCATGATTTCATCAAGATTTTTCTTTATGCTCTATCGGGCAAAAGAAAGATTGGAAAACGGTGTTTTCAATGGCAAGGACACCCTTCTTAGTGATATCCTGCTTTTTCAGGGGTCGTACCCCTTTTTCTCTTTTGGTGGAAGCCATTTGGGACTTTTGTGAAAAACGACTCCACTGTTAGTTTTGTAAAGAATATTGAAGTTTGAGAAGAACAAGGTGGTTACAATGACTTATGTTGATAGAAAAAATTTGGTATGAAAAATGCTTGAATAATTAATAGATTAATCTATTCGCTATCCATTCAGAGTGCAAGCCTGGCGTGTCTTTGGAGGTTCAGGAAAAAGTTTAAGAAGCGAATTAGCTAACAATGCTGTTGGTCGTATGCTGGCCTACGAGTTATACTTCTTCGACAAGACAAAAGGATATGAGTTGATTGGGGTTCTCCCGGAGAGAAGAAGGGACCCAGCGAGAATAACAAGGCACTCTGTCATGAATTGGGGACGAGTGCTTTTGGGTGATAATGTGGGTAACAGGAGCGTCTTTTTCAAGCGCCTAACAATAGATAATCATACGGGTAGAATCCTTTGGGTCAATCTGGATTTCAATAGGAATTAGTAAAGTAACTCCAAATTCAATGTCAAAGAGCGGGCAGAGCCAGAAATGGCTCTGCCTTTTTTGTTTGATGGGGTTTAATCGTTATAAAAATACAGCCTTCCCAGTCATAAAATACATTATTCAGAGTATTTTAATCTCTACGCATTTTGATATTCTAAACACATAGGAGAAATGAGCAGTTTTTTTCATTCCCTCCTCGGGCTGAGATTCCCCCTTCTCACCCCTTTTTTATCCGATTTTATGGGATTGCTTTTATCATTTTTTTTGTGCTACAAAAATATTAGAAAAAGACACGGATCCGATTTGGAAACCCGTAAGAATCCCGAAAAGGATTCAGACCCGAGAGTGCGAAGCAAAGAACGGGGGGACCCTTCAATGCGAAGGCTCCGGGCTAAAGCGGGCTTCTGATGAGGTGAAGAGGGTGATTGCTCCGAAAAGGACACACGCAAAAGGCCGGCTTTAAGTCGGCCTTTTTATTTTGCCCTCTCTTGGAGACACAGGAAAGATTAAAAAAAATACCTGTTCAACCGGGAAGAAACTCTTTTTAGCATCTACATGCCTTTCAGGCCCCGGAAAGGCTTTTTCACTTTTAGGGAAATTATTTAGGACTTTGGTGAAAAGGAATTCCACTTTGGCTCTCGTTGAAAGACGAAGGGTTAGAAAAAAGCAAATAATTATTGAGGCTTATGACGATGACAGCGACTGGCACAAAAAATGCTTTTGATAACAGAGCATTAGCTCAAGCCACGGGAGAGATGCATTGAAGGGTTTCCTGATTAACAAAAACCTATGCTTTTATTATTGGCTCAGAAAGAAAATCGGAGGGAAGTGGGCCCTTGCCGTGGCCAACGGCATAGAAAGGACTATCCTCATCTTCGGAAGGGAGAAAGTACCCTATTTCAATAGGAATGGAATGCTAACCGAAGAAAAGGAATAGTTGGAGTGGGGGTCCTAATCAGGATAGGCCCAAACGGGAGCTCTTAGTTGATTTGATCTGATGAAAGAGGAGGACTGATTCAAATGCCTTCAAAGGATCCAAAAGTCAATCCCCGAGTTTTTAACCGACGTGAACGAGTAATCCTAAACCTCATCGTAGAAGGCTATGAGAATAGAGAGATCGCAGATGAGCTTTCAATCAGTGAGAGGACTGTAATGGAAAACCAGATTAACCTCATGAGAAAATTGAATGCCCCGGGTATATCATCTGTGGTCGATCATGCTTTGGGAAAAGGATTGATTAGCACGTATGGGGTATTGGAATCCAGATTTTAAAAATTGAAAACCGAAGTAAATTGAGTATAATCATAGATCAGGTGACATTTGCATCTATCCTTCCGTCGTTAGAAAGGTATTTATCTTGAAGCATTGATCTCGGAGGCGTTGCCAATCCTGACCATCGACAGTGAAAAGATTCTTCAGGTACTAAGAAATATTATCAGAAATGCCATAAAGTTCACTCCTCAGAGAGGTCGAGTAAGGATTTCCGTCAGATCTATCGACCAAGGGGCAGAAGTTTCGATCGCAGACACAGGCCCCGTCATGCCGGCAGGAAATCTCATCACGATTTTCGGAAAATTTCAGCAGGCGACTATGGAAACATTACCTCCTGTTCAGGGGACGGGGTTGGGATTAGCCATTGCCATACAGATCATAACGCATCAGGGTGGCAAAATATGGGCACAGAGCAAATGAGGGCATGGAAGTACGTTTATTTCTGTATTGTCAGCCTGATTTCTCTTACACTTTTCAGTTGTGCAGGCGTGAAGGAGGCCAGCTTGCGCAAGGAGGCCCAGGAATACCTCTTGCGCGGCCAGAAAACACTGGCTCAGAAGAATTATGATATGGCACTGAACGAGTTTCAGAAGGCTCTTTCTCTTCATCCCCAAAAACATCTGGAAGAAGAGGCCCTGTTCAACATGGGCCTCGTTTATGCTCACTTCGGGAATCCCAAAAGAGATTATAAAAAATCTCTCGATCTTTTTCTGAAAATTCTAAATGATTACCCTGAAGGTCCTCTCACAGAACAAACTAAAATATGGGTGGGGATACTCCTGGAGAACTTGGAAACAACCAAGAAACTCGAAAAACTAAAAAAGGCGGTGAAGGATAGGGAGGAAAGTAAGGAGAGGTATAAGGAACCAAGAAAGACGAGACAACAGGAATTACGATTTGAAGAATCTGAAGAAGGCCAAGAGCATCTCCTTCGAAGCCAGAAGCTTCTTGCTCAGGGGAATTATGAGGGAGCGGTTGGGGAAAACCAGAAAGTATTGGCCCTATCTGATCCCAGATCCTCAAAAGACGAGGCCCTTTTCAATTTGGGACTTATTTACGCTCATTCCAGAAATCCCCAGAGGGATATTCAAAAATCCTTAGAATATTTCAAAAGGCTCATAAAGAATTACCCCAGAAGTTCTTTTGCCGAACAGGCGAACATCTGGGTAGAGATTCTTGAAGAAAATGAGGAATTAAACCATATCATTCAGAAGCTAAAGCAGGTGGACATTGACATCGAAGAGATGAAAAGGAATCGGCCGCAATAAAACCCAGTTTGATTCCAATTTTGACAAGTTCTATATCCGGCTGCTTCCCGTAAATTTGTTTGGAATATGCAGAAGGTTGCCTTTTCTCCCTTCCACGGGTCTGGGCCAAAAGGATCAAGCGACAAAGGTTCCCCTCTTATATTTCCAGACGACAAAATTCTCCTCCCGCAGACGAAGGAGTGCTATCTGGACAGGATTCCTGCTCACATTTAACCGGTGAGCCAGCTTCTCCTCAACTAATCTTTGACCTTTTTTGAACTTCCCGGAAAGAATCATCTTCTTCAGTTGATCGTAGACCTCTTCACTAAGCAGGGATCGCTTCACCTTCTTCGGGAATATCTCGCCAATGATTGTATCCGGAATTTTATTCTTCATTCTTAAGTCCCCCTGTCTGACATGAGATCAGTCCGAATCTCCTATTCTTCATACTGCCCTACCCTATTATTCCTTGCAGCGTCGTACAATGCAACCGCGTTCTACTTCCAGAAGACGCCAGAATGTCCTGAAACAGCGTACAAGCTTACTAAAATCGCAGGACGAAGTCAACAGAGTTGGAAGATGAAATTGTACCTCTAAAAGCAAAAGAGTCGATGCATATTGCAAAACCAGTTATTTTGGTGTAAAAAGCATCGAGAATGGAAAGCGAAGATTATTTGGATCTAAAAGCGGTTGCCATGCTGACCATCGTGACTTTGCTTTGGGGGTTTAATTATGTTGCGATCAAATATTCAAACCAAGGTGTCTCACCCATCTTTGCGTCAACATTACGATCCGTCATTGCTTCCATTTGTGGGCTATTCTACTGTCTCAGGCAGGAAGAGAAGGTATTCCACACGGATGTCATGCTCTTTCACGGGGTCATGGTGGGCCTTCTATTTGGAGCCGAGTTCGCTTGTATCTACTTGGGCCTGCT
Source organism: Thermodesulfobacteriota bacterium (assembly GCA_035319625.1). Lineage (GTDB taxonomy): Bacteria > Desulfobacterota > BSN033 > BSN033 > UBA1163 > UBA1163. The sequence continues at coordinate 18,884 of DATHCH010000203.1, read as the reverse complement.
TTATACCGATGCGGCTCGCTCTGTGCTCTTTATCTATTTGAGCCCCTTTGTGGTAGCCATTGGGGCCCATTTCTTTCTTAAAGGGGATCGGTTGACCGTTCCAAAAATGGTAGGTCTTGTCTTAGCTTTTACAGGCATCTTCGTCGTCTTCAGTGGTAGACCCAAAACAGCCAAGGCGACCATGTTCTTAGGAGATATTTTGCAGATCACGGCCGGCGTCTTATGGGGAGCGACAACCCTTTACATCAAGAAGTTCATGGCAAAGAGGGTTGAACCTATTCACACCTTCCTCTATCAGCTTTTTTTCTCCATCCCCATCCTGCTCATCGTGAGTATCATCCTTGAGCCGAGGTGGATTTACAAGATGGATACCTATATCATCGCCTCTCTCCTCTATCAATCGATCGTCATCGCCTTTATTACTTATTTGGTATGGTTTAAGCTCATCCACAAATATTCGGTCAGCAGGCTCTCCGCTTTCACCTTTTTCACCCCAATCTTCGGGGTTCTTTTCGGCATCCTTCTTCTCCACGAAGCGCTCACCGTTTCTTTGATGATGGGCCTTCCCATGGTCTCCATGGGGATTTTTCTTGTGAACTGGAGAAAACGAGGGATAGCCATTTGATGTGAGGTCCTCCTATGCCCACTGGAGTATTTATTGTTCTCTTCGGTTATCTTTTGGGTTCGGTTCCCACCGGGCTTATTCTCACCAAACTCTTCTCCAAAGTCGACCCAAGAAAAATAGGAAGCAAGAATATTGGGGCGACCAATATCTTTCGAACGGCAGGAGAGTCATTGGGTATCCTGACGCTGGTCGGAGATGTGTTAAAGGGTATGATCCCTACCGTGATCGCCATGCATTGGGTTCTAGAGGATCAGTGGGGCCTTTCGCATCACACGTGGATAGCCATCGCCGGGTTGAGCCCATTTCTCGGCCATGTCTTCTCGATTTTTCTCGGATTTAAAGGGGGAAAGGGAGTGGCTACCGCTCTTGGGGTTTACCTCCCGATCTCAACCATCTCAGTTCTCATCGAATGTCTTATCTTCCTGGGAATTGTGTGGAAGTGGAAGTTCATCTCGCTGGGGTCCATCGCTTGTGCAACAACCATTCCGATTCTGATTGCTTTTTTCAGGAGTGATTCTCAGGTTTACTTCATCATAAGTGTTATTATGGCCGCGTTGATCCTCTATCGGCATCAGTCAAATATCTCCAGGCTTCTGCAAGGGACGGAAAGTAAATGGAAGGCGTAATGCCAAATGTCAAAGATCAATCCCGCCAAGGCGGGATCAAATGAAATCCAAAGCTCAAACGGAAATGCCTATTTGTAATGCCTCACTGAAACGTCGATCAGATCTTCTGATCAGGCAGGAATGTCGCTGGAAATCTTATCAAGCGGATCATCTGAAATCGTAATTGGCAAAGCCAACTGTCCGCTGTCATAGCACAGTCTTTTCGTTGTTCAAAACATTCTTGTAGTTCAGGGACAGCCTGAGGTATCCGCTATAAGATTTTCTCCGACACCCCCGCCCGATCCCGCTGAGTTTTCATGGCAAAGTGAGGCATTACATTCATCTGAAAATTAGGTTAGACTTTGAGTCATTTTTGACACTCATTTGACATTTGAGCTTTGACATTTGGAATTGGATTCTTTACAGTTTCTTCAACGCGGCTCTGGTCCTTTTTCCCTTTTTTGAAAGTCTTCTTGCGAGCCCCTTTTTCTTAACTCCCTTGTCCTCTTCCTCCTCTTCTTCAAGTCCCTCTTCGAGCCTGTCAGAAGATAGCTCCAGCCTTTCTTGAAATTGCTCCGACGGAATGACAGCGGCGTCCATTCGCTCAGCAAATTTTGATATATCTCGATCCGAAGTGATGACAATCGCTGCTGAACCTGTCTCCCTGACCAGTCGTTTAATCACCTCATCCGCCTTCTCTCCCAATCTGGAGTAGATGACCTCAATCCCTCGTTTGATCTCTCTTTGTTCCGTTGTCCAACCTCCCAGCCATCCATCGAAAACCAACGTAATCGCGGAGGGTTTAAGTCTTTGATAAGCTGAAAGGTGATTGATGAGACGGTCGCGCTCCTGCCGGAGTTGAGTGGAATCGAGGCGGGTCAAGGAGTGGGCAATGTGAAGGAGATTATAGCCATCGATGATCAGGTGCATATTCGTGAATCGTGAATCGTAGATCGTGACTCGTGAAAAAAATGAAATCGCAACGAATCACGAGTCACCAATCACGGACCACGATCTAAAGATAATCCAGCCACTCTCGATAGTTCGGGTTTTTCCCTTTGACGATTTCAAAAAAGGCAGCCTGGAGTTCCTTGGTTACTGGACCTGGTTTCCCATTACCGATAATGCGATCATCGACCTCTCGGATGGGCGTCAATTCAGCGGCCGTCCCTGTAAAAAAAGCCTCCTCGGCCGTGTAAAACTCATCTCGAGTAAATCGCTCCTCCAACAGCGGGATCTTCTTTGCCTTGGCGATCTGAATCACAGAATCCCGGGTGATGCCGGAGAGAATGGAGGTGAGCGGAGTCGTTTTCAACACCCCGTTTTTTACCATGAAGATATTCTCTCCGCTGGCCTCGGAGACATAGCCTTCTGTATCGAGCATCAGAGCCTCGTCATATCCCATCTTCGTCACTTCTCTCTTGGCCAGAACCGAGTTGACATAATTGCCGCAAATCTTGGCTTTGGTCATCATCACATTGACATGGTGACGGGTGAAGGAGGAGACCTTTACCCGGATTCCCTTCTCTAAAGCTCCTTCTCCTAGATAAGCTCCCCATGACCATGTGATAATCGCCACTTGGATCGGATTATCTCCCGGGTAAACCCCCATAACCCCTTCTCCAATGAAGACGATTGGCCGGATATAACCTTCTCTCAATTGATTCACCCGCAGCGTCTCTTTACAAGAGTCTGAAATCTCTCTCTTAGAATAAGGGATTTTGATATCTCCGATCTGAGCGGAGTCGAAGAGTCGGTCTACATGCTCCCTTAATCTGAAGACTGCAGATTTCCCGTCATAACAGAGATAACATCGAATTCCTTCAAAGACAGCCAAACCGTAATGAAGACTATGCGTCAGGATGTGGATGTTGGCCTCTTCCCAAGGGATCAATTTTCCATTCATCCAGATTTTCGATACTTTCTCCACCATGCGTTGATCCCTCCATTAGAAATTGTAAATGCCGGTATGTCGCCCGATTACAGCGAGCATGCTCTTTAGATTATAGTTAGGAAGCCCGACTGATATAACCTCCAACGGGTATCATTTTTTATCCTATTTTAGATCAATTGTCAAAAGAAAGTTTACAAGTTCTTTCTACTATGTTAATTGTTAAGACTCTATCAAACCAAAGGCGGGAGGAGCAAAATGGAAAGGACTTTGATTACAGGAGGAGCAGGATTTCTTGGCTCTCACCTCTGCGATTTTTTTATCTCTCAGGGACACGAGGTGATCTGTATGGATAACTTGGTTAAAAAAGAAAATCTTGAAAATATCGCTCACCTCATGGGACATGAAAGATTTAAATTTATCAAATACGATGTAACCGAATATCTTCATGTGGAGGGGAAACTCGACCATATTCTCCACTTTGCCTCCCTCGCCAGTCCAAAAGATTACCTCGATTATCCTATTCAGACGTTGAAAGTGGGATCATTGGGCACTCATAAAGCACTCGGTTTGGCAAAGGAAAAGAAAGCGAATTTGCTCCTCGCCTCGACTTCTGAAGTCTACGGAGACCCCATGATCCACCCTCAGGCCGAATCGTACCCGGGAAACGTTGATCCTGTTGTGCCAAGAGGAGTCTATGACGAAGCCAAAAGGTTTGCGGAAGCCATCACCATGGCCTACCATCGAACTCACGGTGTTCAAACTCGAATTGCAAGGATCTTCAATACTTATGGCCCGCGCATGAGGCTTGACGACGGAAGGGCCCTGCCTAACTTTATGGTTCAGGCATTGAAGGGAGAGGACCTCACTGTTTATGGAACCGGCACTCAAACCCGCAGTTTCTGTTATGTGGACGACTTAATTGATGGAATCAGAAGGCTTCTTGATTCCGACGAAGCAGAACCCGTCAACCTGGGAAACCCTGAGGAGATCACCGTCTTAGACTTCGCCAAAGAGATCATCCGCTTGACTGGAAGCAAGGGTAGGATCGTTTTTTGTCCCTTACCCCAGAATGACCCCAAGGTGAGACAGCCGGATATCACCAAGGCGAAAACGATATTAGGCTGGGAACCTAAAGTAAGCCGCCATGAAGGGTTGACGAAAACGCTCCTTTATTTCAAGAAGAAACTACAGGGAGCTTAGATATTGGTCTTGGAACTTAGACGAGAAGTCTCGTGCGAGGGAGGCAAGATCCTGATTTGAATCCGTTTTCCTAAGGTGGCCTTGGCGGTCTGAACTCCAGAAAGAATCTCTGAAAGATGCTCTTCGCCTTCAGCGAAACAAACCCTTAATCTCTTGACCCATTCACTATTAAATGGGCTCCCGCTGGGATCCAAGCAATTCGCGATCCCTTCGATGAGAACCTTGGCCATTTTACCACAATTTACATTGCCGCTCTCTTCATAGGGGAGGGAAAGGCAGAGATTAAAAGCATCCAGTTTCTTGACAGTCTCTAAGAGATGGAGAGGAATTTCGCGGAGGCGAAGATAACCGTATTCTTTCACTTCCCCGAGACCGAGGAGGAGGATCATCCGGGCCATGACCCTTCCCTGGGAGGGGATCAAAGTCGTCTCCTTCCAATCACCGGACAACTTCTTTTCCAGCAAAAACCGCGATAACTTTCCATTGAACCTCCAATCGATCCAACCGCTCGAACCCCTAAGAGGCCTCTCATCCCTGAAAAATCCAGTGACAAGGAGATCGCACTCCTGCACATCAACCCTTTCTTTCGAGAGAATAATATCCATGAGGTTAAATTCCAACGATCAAATCTGAAATGTCAAATCTCAAACAAAATCCAATTTACCCAATATCCAACAAAAGATAACCCCTCACCTTTCTCCTCTCCCCAGAGGGGAGTGGGTCAGGGTGAGGGGGACTTTGTGCCGATAGGTTTTCTGACAACCTCATTCTGGATCCGGTCCAAAATGCCATTGATGAAACTCCCAGAGCCCTCGGATCCGTACCGTTTTCCGAGATCAATGGCTTCGTTGATGGTAACTTTGGGGGGAATCTCTTCACAGTAGAGGAGTTCAAACAGAGCCATACGGAGGATATTTCGGTCAATCCAGTTGATACGATCTAAACGCCAATTTTCTAAGTATTGTTCTATGAGCCGGTCTAACTCTTGGCAGTGCTCCAAAACACCCAGGACAAGCCGCTTCAGAAACTCATCCACGTCTCCATTGGGTGAAAAATGTTCCTGAAATTGGGTGAGAGCCCTAGTGGCATCTTCCTTCGTAATATTCAATTGATAAAGAACCTGGAGGGCAAACTCCCTCGATTTTCTTCTTCTCCCCAAACTACCCTTTACCCTTTCCTATCTCCTTCACGAGATTGGCCATTTCGATGGCTGACATTGCCGCATCAAAACCTTTGTTCCCGATTTTGGTCCCTGCCCTTTCGATCGCCTGTTCGATAGTATCAGTGATCAACAGCCCGAAGGAGATGGGAACCTCACTTTCCAATGTGAGACTGGCAATCCCTTTGGTGACTTCATTAGCAATGTACCCAAAATGAGGGGTCGCTCCACGGATCACCGAGCCTAAGCAGATGATGGCATCGTATCTTCCGCTTTTGACCAACTTTTTGGCGACAAGGGGAATCTCAAAGGCCCCCGGAACCCGAGCCACCGTGCAATCTCCCTCCTCTGCTCCGCTTCGCCTCAAGGCATCCATCGCCCCTTCCAGAAGTCGCTCGCCGATGAAGTCATTAAATCGGCTTAACACAATCCCGAATTTGAGTCCCTTTGCCGTCAGTTTACCCTCGAAGGTCTTCACCATCAGCTTCTCCTTTCGTTGCTCGTGACGCGTGATTCGTATCTCGTGACCCGCGAATCTTCCCGAACTCCTCCTGCGGGCTCCTTGTTTCATAATGCATAACTTGCAACTCAAAACTCATAACTCTTAATTCTCAACTCCTGGTTCTAGTCTCCCGATTTGATGGAGAGCAGGTGACCCATTTTCTTTGCTTTGGCCTTGAGGTACTCGATATTTTCTTGATGGGGTTTTGTCTCGATGGCCACCCTCTCGACCACCTCAATGCCGTATCCTTGCAGACCAATGATTTTTCGAGGATTGTTTGTCATCAGGCGAATCTTATGCAGACCAAGATCGGCGAGAATCTGAGCCCCGATTCCATAATCCCTCATATCGGCCTTAAATCCCAGAGCCTCATTCGCCTCCACCGTATCTTTTCCCATATCTTGAAGACAGTAGGCTCTCAACTTATTGACCAACCCGATTCCTCTGCCTTCCTGCCTCATATAGACGATGACCCCTTTCCCCTCTTTCTCCACCATGGCCATGGCTGTATGAAGTTGCTCTTCGCAGTCACACCGCTTCGATCCGAACACATCACCGGTCAGACATTGCGAGTGAACTCTCACCAAGACGGTATCCTCAGGTTTGATCTCCCCCTTCACCAAGGCGATATGGTGATAGGGATCCACATCATTCTCATAGGCAATGGCTGTAAACACGCCCCCGTATTTTGTAGGGATGGTGGCTGTGACAATCCTCCGAACTAAGGACTCCTTACTCAGGCGATATTTGATCAAATCGGCAATGGTTACAATCTTCAGTCCATGTTCTTCAGCAAAGGCCAGAAGGTCCGGCATCCTGGCCATGGTCCCGTCATCTTTCATGATCTCGCAGATCACACCTGCCGGCTTCAGTCCCGCCATTCTCGCTAAGTCCACCGATCCTTCGGTCTGGCCGGTTCGGACCAGCACTCCACCCTGCCTTGCTCTTAACGGAAAGATGTGCCCGGGCGAGACCAAATCCTCCGGTTGGGTGCTTTCATCCACAGCTGTCAAAATAGTTGTTGCCCGGTCACCGGCTGAAATGCCCGTGGTCACGCCTTTGCGGGCATCGATCGAGACGGTGAACGCTGTCTGAAATCGTGAGGTGTTTTCAGAGACCATCATTGGGAGACGAAGTTCATTCAGCCTTTCGTCCGTCAATGAAAGACAGATCAGTCCCCTTCCGTATTTTGCCATAAAATTGATGGCTTCAAGCGTCACCTTCTCCGCTGCCATCGTGAGATCACCTTCATTTTCCCGATCTTCGTCGTCGACCAGGATCACCATCTTCCCCTGACGGATATCCTCTAACGCTGCTTCAATTCTATGAATCATTCAAACCTCTCAATCTGTTTTGATGAAACCGTGCTCTATTAAAAAAGAGCGATCCACTTCCCCGGATTTCCTATCCCTATGGCCAAACAATTTCTCAACGTATTTTCCTAAGATGTCCGCTTCTAGGTTGACCCGATCCCCAACTTTCTTATCCTTGAGCGTAGTTTTCTCTATCGTGTATGGAATCAGGGTTATTTGAACTTCCCCTCCCTGATATTCATTCACCGTCAGGCTGATTCCGTCAATGGCGATGGATCCTTTTTGTACAACATACCTTGATACGGACTCAGGAATCTTTAGCCTCAATTGAAAAAAATCCCTTTCTTTTCTCTTATCAACAATTACCCCAATCCCATCAATGTGCCCGGTAACAATATGTCCACCCAGGCGGTCGGTCAGTTTCAGCGCTCTTTCCAGATTGACTTGGTCCCCTTCTTTCAACTCCCCCAACGCCGTTCTCTGAAGAGTCTCTTGGGAAAGGTCAAGTTCAACCGCCTGACCCCTATTCCTGACGGCGGTGAGACAAACTCCATTTACATTAATACTATCTCCAAGTTGCACTTCTGTCAAATGAGGTGGCAGTCCTATGGTGAGCCTCTTTTCTTGCCCCCGATATTCCACCCTCATCACCTTTCCTCTGTCTTCTATGATTCCGGTGAACATTGCTTTGTTCCCCATTCCAAATAGCCCTCTAAGAGTATATCTTCTCCAATTCTTCTTGCTTTCATCTCCTTCAGTGGAATGGCTTCTTGAAGTCTGGATACTCCCTTCCCTCCAAAGATTCCTGGGGCCTGAGGGTCGCCGATCAGCTTGGGAGTGAGAAAGAGTAGAAGTTTGTCTATCAAACCTTCGTCGAGGAACGATCCGTTGACCTGATTTCCTCCCTCAACCATAAGACTCATCATGCCCATTTCCCCCAATTTGGAAAGACATGACTTCAAATTAACCCTTCCCTCTTTGGATTCGAGGGTTAGGATCCGGACCCCTCTCTTCCCCAGTCTTTCCATTTTATCTTTAGGGGCTAACTCCGTTGCGACGATGATTACCTTTGTGGGAGAGTCTCCAACCACTTTCGCTTCTTCCGGGATCTTCAATCGACTGTCGAGAACAATTCGGCAGGGATCTCTCCCTCCCTTGATTCGGGTTGTAAGCAGTGGGTCATCTCTTAATACGGTCCCAATGCCCACAAGAACTCCATCGACTTCATCCCTCAATCTATGGACGAAACGTCGTGAGACCTCTCCGGAAATCCATTTGGAATCACCTTCCCGAGTTGCTATCTTTCCATCCAGGGTAGCAGCAACCTTTAGAATAACAAAAGGCTCTTTTGCCATGATATACTTACAGAAGGCTTCATTCAATCTCCAGCATTCCCTTTTCAAAGTTCCTACACGGACGTTGAGGCCCGCCTTTTTTAAAGCCTCGATTCCTTTCCCCCTTACCAACTGGTTGGGGTCCTCCATGCCAATGACCACGCTTTTCACACCTGCTTCGATCACCTGGGGAGCGCAGGGAGGAGTTTTTCCATAATGCGTGCAGGGCTCCAGATTGATATAAAGGGTGGCTCCTTTGGCTTGTTCCCTGGCCCGTTGGAGTGCGTTGATTTCGGCATGAGCCTCTCCTGCTCTCGCATGGTATCCTTCTCCAACCACTTTGCCATGTTTCACCAGGATGGCACCCACCAAGGGATTGGGTGAAGTTCTTCCCCTCCCTTTCTCTGCGAGGCGCAGTACTTTCTTCATCCAGTGTTCATCGTCCATTCAATCAACCAATCCCCTCACCCCGCCCTCTCTCCCAAGGGGAGAGGGGAATGGTGAGGGGTCGTTATTTCTTTTTGGCCTCTTCCCTATTCCCAAGGAGGTCCTTCAGCTCATCCATGAATTCTTGAATATCCTTAAACTGCCTATATACAGAGGCAAAGCGCACATAAGCCACCCCGTCCAAACGGTGGAGTTCCTCCATCACCCGCTCCCCAATCTCAGAGCTTTTTACTTCTCTTTCCCCTCTTTCCTGGAAATGAAGCTCAAGGCGATTAACGATCTTTTCGATCACGTTGATGCTGATCGGCCTCTTCTCGCAAGCTTTTTTTAGGCCGTTGAAGATTTTAAGGCAATTGAAAGGTTCTCTTCTCCCGTCCTTCTTGACGACCATTGGAAGGGTGTCCTCCGCCCTCTCGCTGGTGGTGAATCGTTTATGGCAGCCGAGACACTCCCTTCTTCGTCGAATGGTGTCTTTATCTTTTCCCAATCGGGAATCGACCACTTTGCTCTCAGGATGGTTGCAGAAAGGACATTTCATATTTTTCGAACGGGGTGGGTGGAAGGTGGAACGTGGTGTTTTGTATCCACCTTCACCTTTCCACCCTCTACCCTCCTTTTTCTGCTAAACTTCTCAATTTTAATCCCTGACTCTTTTAGCATCTCTCTGGCCAAGGCATCCGCATAGCCATCCTCATAAACGACGCTCTCAATTCCGGCATTAATGATCATCTTCGAACAAATCATACAAGGGTGGTTTGTGCAGTAAAGGGTAGCTCCGCGGATTCCCACTCCATGGTAGGCAGCTTGGACAATCGCATTCTGCTCAGCATGGAGACCGCGGCAGAGTTCGTGTCGTTCCCCGGATGGGATTCCTTGCTTCTCGCGGAGGCAACCGATGTCCAGACAATGTTCCAGTCGGGAAGGAGCTCCATTGTAGCCTGTGGCCAAAATCTTCTTATCTTTGACCAGGACAGCTCCTACCTGCCTTCGCAGGCAGGTTGATCGCTTGGCAACGAGGTGAGTAATATCCATGAAATATTCTTCCCAGGAGGGCCGACGAAAAGAAAGCTTTTTTTTCTCTTTCCTTTTCAAGGATGAGCCATTCAGAAGAGGTGTCCAAATTCCAAATTACAATCTCCAAATCCCAAACAATTCATAAATTCCAATCGCTAATAGCCAAAATGTTTGTTTAAAACTTTGAATTTTCGCGATTAGAAATTATTTGGTATTTGGTGCTTGGTGTTTGGTGCTTATTCCCTAAATTTTTCTTTTTCGAGGGCCTCGATCTTTTCCAATCGTCTTTTGTGCCTGCCGCCGGCAAAAGGGGTCTCCAACCAAACCTTCACGATTTCTTTTGCCAATTCCTTCCCGATGATCCGGCCGCCGACAATGAGTATATTGGTGTCGTTATGCTCTCGACTGCAACGGGAAGAATAAAGATCGTTCGCCAGAGCCGCTCTGGTTCTCGGAAATTTGTTGGCCACGATGGACATCCCAATGCCTGTTCCGCAGACTAGAATCCCCTTTTCCAGATCTCCCCGGGAGACCTTCTCTGCTACGAGGACCCCAAAATCCGGATAATCCACTGAATCTTCGTTGAAGGTGCCCATGTCTATGGGTTTGAAACCGAGTGATTTCAAAAAGGCCTTCAGCTCTTCTTTGAGCTCGAAGCCCCCATGGTCACAGGCCAAACCGATCTGCATGCGTTATCCTTCAAATTTCTTGAAGACGAGGGCGGCATTGGTGCCACCAAACCCGAAGGCGTTGGACATGGCAATTCTCAATGGTTTTCGCCTTGCCACGTTGGGGACATAATCTAAATCACATTGTGGGTCGGGCTCCTCATAGTTGAGGGTGGGCGGCATGATGCCATCCCGAATGGACAAAATGGTGAAAATGGCTTCGGTGCTTCCGGCCGCCCCTAAGAGATGGCCGGTCATCGATTTGGTTGCACTCACGGGGACCTTTTTGGCATGGTCACCGAATACCTTTTTAATGGCAAGCGTTTCGGTCAAGTCATTGAGCGGAGTGGAGGTCCCATGGGCATTGATGTAATCCATGTCCTCCGGTTTCAGCCCGGCATCCTTGATCGCCATCTTCATACATCGTACTGCCCCGTCGCCGTCCGGGGATGGGGCAGTGATATGGTAAGCGTCGCCCGTGTAGCCGTATCCTACCAGCTCCGCATAGATCTTTGCTTTTCGATTTAACGCAAACTGTAATTCTTCTAAGACCAGAATTCCTGCACCCTCTGCGATGACAAAACCGTCGCGATTCTTCTCAAAAGGCCGGCAGGCCTTCTGCGGCTCGTCGTTTCTCGTGGAAAGCGCCTTCATCGCATTGAACCCGCCGATTGTGAGTGGGGTGATATTGGCTTCGGTCCCGCCCGCAATCATCGCTTCCGCATCCCCATAAACAATGGCGCGAAAAGCATCTCCTATACTATGAGCCCCTGTCGCACACGCGGTGACCACACACGTATTCGGCCCCTTGGGGCCGAACTGAATGGCAATCTGCCCAGATGCCAAATTGGCAATGAGCATTGGGATGAAGAATGGAGTAATTCGGCCCGGTCCCTTTTCCAAAAGGACTTTGTGATATTTTTCGATGCTGGGCAATCCTCCCAAACCCGTCCCCACGATCACGCCGATCTGTTCAGAGTTCTCGGGAGTGATAGCCAACCGGGCGTCGCTCAGGGCCTCCTTCGTGGCCGCAATGGCATAATGAATGAAGAGATCCATTTTCTTGATCTCTTTTTTATCAATGTACAGCTCTGGGTTGAAGTTTCGCACCTCCCCTGCAATCTTCGTCTCGAATCCGTTTGGGTCGAACCGCGTGAGAGGACCGATGCCCGATTTTCCTTCACAGACATTCTTCCACGCCGTTTCGACTCCGATTCCGGTGGGGATCACCAACCCTATGCCGGTGACAACAACCCTTCTTCCCAAAACCTCACACCTCCTTCGGCATGTGCCCGGCGAAAACCTTTACTGCGTCACATGGGCTTGAATATAATCAATGGCATCTCCAACGGTGAGGATCTTCTCTGCCTCTTCATCGGAGATCTCTATATTGTATTCCTCCTCCAGGGCCATGACCAATTCTACCAAATCGAGAGAATCCGCTCCCAAGTCGTCAACGAATTTAGCCTCTGGAGTCACCTCGTTTTCATTGACACCTAACTGCTCTACGATAATCTCTTTGACTCTCTTCTCAATAGACATGGAATCACCTCCTTGTTTTGATTCGTCACATATAGATGCCACCGTTCACATTCAATACCTGACCGGTGATATAACTGGATTCTTCGCAAACCAGAAAAAGTACGGCTTCGGCTACATCTTCGGGTTTCCCTAACCGGTCCATGGGAATGAGCCTCTTTAATTCCTCCTTCGCTTTTTCTGGGAGGGCATCGGTCATCGGGGTTTCGATATATCCGGGGGCAATGGCATTGACATTAATCCCCCTTTGGGCGTACTCCCTTGCAATGGTTTTGGTCAAACCGATCACGCCAGCCTTTGAGGCTGAGTAGTTCGCCTGTCCGGCATTCCCCATCTCTCCGACCACGGAGGCGATATTGACGATCTTGCCGCTTCGCTGTTTCGCCATGTGTCGAATGACCGTTTTGGTACAGTTGAACGTTCCCTTCAGATTCACGCCGAGGACGGCATCCCAATCCTCTTCCGTCATTCTGAGGATGAGTTTGTCACGAGTAATGCCAGCATTATTCACTAAAATATCGATCTTGGCAAGCTTTTCTATGATGGCTTCCACCATCCGCTCTACATCGCTCAGATTAGACACGTCCACTTTGACCGCCGTCGCCTTGGGGCCAATTGCCCTAATCTCTTTTGCCGTCTCCTCGGCTTTCTCAAGATTGATGTCGGAGACAACGATATCGGCTCCGTTTCGAGCAAGAAGCAGGGCAATCCCTCTTCCAATCCCCTGAGCTGCACCCGTAACCAAAGCCACCTTCCCAGTCAGCTTCAATCCTTCCTCCGTCAATCAAGAAATCGCAAAGCGCTACCCGCATAGCGCAAAGCGTAAATCATAAGATCAAGATCTCTCCTCTAAACCATGAGGCAACCGTGGGATCACGCTATGCTCTATGCGCCGTGCTCTAAGCTCCTTAAAGTTTTGAGATCTTCTATGTTCTTAGTCTCCACACGGCTATCGATCCGTTTCATCAGACCTGAGAGAACTTTTCCAGGGCCAACTTCCAAGATCTGCTCAATCCCTTTTTCGATCATCTTCCTCATGGACTCTTCCCAGCGAACAGGGCTTGATACCTGAGCCACCAGCAATCTTTTCACTTTATCTTTCAAAGTATTGGCCTCTGCCTCCACGTTTGTCACCACCGGGATCTTCAGATCGTTAACAGAAACCTCTTCCAACGCCTTCTCCAGACGCTCCGCTGCCGGTTTCATGAGAGGAGAATGAAACGGGGCGCTGACCGGAAGGAGGACCGCTTTCTTTCCTTCCTGCTTTATTCTCTCAATGGCCCGCTCGACCGCTTTCGAATGACCTGCGATCACGATCTGACCCGGGCTATTAAAATTCGCAGGAGTGAGAACCTCGCCGGAGGAAATCTCTTCACAAAGTTTTTCAACCTGCTCTCGCTGCATACCGAGGACAGCTGCCATCGCCCCTTCTCCCACCGGGACAGCCTCCTGCATAAACTTTCCGCGGAGACGGACAATCTTTACGGCCTGAGAGAAGGCGAGCGCTTCAGAGGCGACCAAAGCGCTGTATTCTCCGAGGCTATGCCCCGCCGCGAACTGCGGGGCTACACCTTTCTCCGCCTGAAGCACCCTCAGTGCGGCAACGCTCGTTGTCAGCACGGCGGGTTGGGTATTTTCGGTCAACCTCAACGCTTCTTCAGGGCCCTTAAAACAGAGGCCGGATATGGAGAAATGAAGGGCATCATCCGCCTCTTCAAAAATCTCTCTTGCCACACTGAAATTTTCGAAGAGTTCTCTTCCCATTCCCACATATTGGGACCCTTGTCCAGGAAAGGCAAAAGCTGTCTTTTTCATATAGGATTTCTCGGTTAAGGTTAGGAAGCCCCTTTGGCCGAGAGGTTAAGTCGTTCGTTCTGAACCTTTCACACTTAACCCCTTCACCAAGAACGAAACCGGCTTCCTTGCCCTCGCCGACCTACGTTCCTTTCTTCCCTGCATATTCCTTGCTCAATTCCAAACCGATGACATTCCGCTGGATCTGATTCGTCCCTTCGTAGATCTGGAGAATTTTTGCATCCCGCATCATCTTCTCCACGGGATAATCCCTCATATACCCGTAGCCTCCGAAGACTTGAACCGCATCGGTGGTTACTTTCATGGCCACATCACTTGCAAAGACTTTAGCCATTCCGGAGACCTTTGAAATCTCCTTGGGGTTTTCCGATTGATCAATATAGCGGGCGACAGAATAGACCAATGCCCTCGCGGCCTCTACGAGAGTAGCCATGTCGGCTAAAATGTGCTGAACCGCCTGAAAAGAGATGATCTTCTTTTCGAACTGCTCTCGTTCTCTGGCATAACGGACCGCCTCATCGAGTGCCCCCTGGGCCAACCCAACACCCTGGGCACCTACCCCAGGTCGAGTCCGATCAAAGGTCCTCATGGTGACGATAAATCCCATTCCTTCTTTTCCAATCAGGTTTTCCTTGGGAACAAAACAATCCTGGAAGACCAGTTCCCGCGTCGCGGAGGACCGGATCCCCATCTTCTTCTCTTTTTTCCCAAAATTGAAGCCTGGGGTTCCCTTTTCCACAATCAATGCGCTCGCCCCTCGGGGACCCTTTGATCGATCGGTCATCGCGATCACAGAGTAGGTTTCCGCCTCACCCCCGTTGGTGATCCACTGCTTCGTTCCATTCAAAACGTATCCGTCTCCCTTTCGGGTAGCGGTCGTTCGTATGGCACCTGCATCACTTCCAGCATCCGCCTCGGTCAACCCGAAAGCAGCCAATTTTTTCCCTTTGGCAATATCAGGGATATATTTTTTCTTCTGTTCAGGATTTCCAAAAAGCAGAATGGGCATAGCGCCCAGTCCGCTTGCGACAATACTGGTTGCGATCCCGAGACACACACGGCTCAATTCCTCTGCAACCAAACAATATTCTAAAATTCCCCCTCCAAAACCCTCATACTCCTCTGGCATGGAGACACCCATGAGGCCCGCTTCCGCGCTGATCTTAACGATCTCCCACGGAAACTCCTCCTTCTCATCCAATTCGGTCCGTGCGGGCAGCATTTTCTCCTGGGCGACCTTCCTCGCTAAATCTCGAATCATCTTTTGTTCTGGCGTGAGAAAATAATCCAACAGTCTCTCCTCCTCGTCCTTTTAAAGGACGTCAGCGTATCAATTTGACCTCCCCATTCACCCTCTCCGGCCGTTTTTGGCCCAGACGAAACAGATCCTCTTTCTCCTTAAGCTCTTCAATGACATGCTCGTTCAGTTTATTCTTGGCCACGTTCGAGGCCAGAAGAATGGCATTCATGATGGCTTTCGCATTCGACGAACCGTGGCAGATCACGCAGTTGCCGTTAATCCCCAAGAGAGGTGCCCCTCCATATTCCGAATAGTCCAACCTTTTCTCCAGGCGACGAATCGCCCGTCCCATCAAGAAATAGGCCGTCTTCGCCCGAACATTATCCTCTGCTTCCTGCTTGAGAATCGCATGAATGGTCTCCCACAGCCCTTCGCTTACTTTCAGTGCCACATTTCCAACAAAACCATCGCATACAATCACGTCCACTTCTCCGTTGTTGAGATCCCGGCCCTCAACATAACCGATATAGTTCAAATCGGTCTCCGATAAAATATCATGCACCTCTCGCGTCAGCTCATTCCCCTTCCCTTCCTCCTCTCCGTTGCTCAATACGCCGATTCGAGGGGTCTCCTCTCCCAGAATATATTTTGCATAGGCGTCCCCCATCATCGCAAACTGGACAAGGTGAAAGGGTTTGCAATCCACAGTGCCTCCGGAATCGATGAGTACCGTGCTGCCTTTGATGGTGGGGTGGATCGTGGCGATAGCAGGTCGTTCCACGCCTTCCAATTTTTTTAAAATATACATCGCCAGGGCCATGGCCGCTCCCGAATTTCCGGCGGAGACGACCCCATTTGCCTGACCTTCTTTTGCCAGATCGAGGGCAACCTTGATAGAGGTATCTTTCATCCTCCGGATGACCGTCGATGGAGAGTCATGCATGGCGACCACGAATGGAGCGTGGTGGATGTAGATAGGAAGCTTCGACGTAGGGTATCTCGAAAGTTCCTTGCTTACTTGATCCTCGTCCCCCACCAAAACCACCTTGACCCCGTATTCCTTTGCCGCTAAGACGGCTCCCTCCACAATCACTTGAGGGGCAAAATCCCCTCCCATCGCATCGACCGCAATCTTCATCTTACGCTTTCTCCTAACATCATCCTCTATGCCTCTATGCCCTACTTCTCTTCTTCCACCTTGATCACCTCTCTCCCTTTGTAAGTCCCACAATGGGGACAGACATGATGGGGGAGTAAAGGCTCATGACATTGAGGACACAGAGAAAAATTAGGAACAGCCAGTTTATTATGGGCTCGACGTTGACCTCTTTTGGCTGCTGATGTTCTCCTTTTCGGAACTCCCATTCGAGCGCATCCTTTCTCATCCTTTGAAATTATTTTCAGATGTTAAATTAGGAATTTGACCCAACGGCCTTATCTTTTCCACATAACAGATTGCAGCCGTATTAATCAAGCTTTAATTTCTTAAGAGCGGAAAACCCTGATGTCAATTCTTCCTTTACGCATTCGCAGGATGAAATGTTGAGATCTTTTCCGCATACCGGACAAAGCCCTTTACATCCCTCCTGACAGACGGGTTGGTAAGGAATTTCTAAAAAAATCTGTTCGCAGGCGATCTCGGAAAGGTGAATTTCTCCTCCCTCGAAGAAACTCGACTCCATCTCCTCACTCCCAAGTTCGGTCTCTTCCTCAGAGGGAGCCTCTTTTAGGGGGTGGAGAGTGAGTTCGAAGGTAGTGGAGAGAGGGTAGGAGAATTCTTTCAAACACCTTACGCACTGCAATCGAAGCGTGGTTTGGACTTTCCCCGTCATCAAAACCGATCGACCTACCCTCCTTATTTTCACCTCCGATTGGAGCGGGGTCTCGAAGTCGAAGTCGATTCTTGAAAGGCCTTTCAGGTAGGCTAACAACGAGGCCTTTTCTTCCTTCCACTTTAGATCCAGACCCTCTTCAGGAATCTCATCTAATTTCAAAGCAAACATTTCGTTTCGATTCTTTACGTCAAATTAAACAAATAAATATATAAAAAAAAATTTTTTTGTCAAGAGGAATTAGGGTTTGGCGGAGTGCAAAGGCTTTGGTTTGAAAAAAAATCCTTAGTATGTTAACGAATTTGCAGATAGCCTCGCAAGGGTTTGTGGACAAAACTCACCGAGTTGCTGCAAAAGGTTTATTGAGGAGGGATATACAGATGGAAGGAATGGATAAGATACCGAAGAAACCAATAAAGATAACGGATACGACCCTTCGGGATGGGCATCAGTCAACCTTGGCTACCCGGATGAGGACGGAGGATATGGTTCCCATAGCGGAAGGGCTCGACAAGGTGGGCTTTCATTCAGTGGAGATGTGGGGAGGGGCTACCTTCGACGTCGCCCACCGGTTTTTGGGAGAGGACCCCTGGGACAGGGTGAAAGTCCTGAAGAAGCTCATGCCGCGAACTCCTTTCCAGATGCTTCTTCGGGGTCAGAATCTGGTAGCTTATCGGAACCATCCGGATGATCTGGTTGAGGCATTCGTCGAGAAATCGGCAGAAGTGGGCATCGACATCTTTCGCTGTTTCGATGCGGTCAATGACGAGCGAAACTTTGAGACGGCCTTCAAGGTGATCAAAAAGGTTGGAAAGCATATTCAGGGAACGATCTGTTATTCGTTGACTGAAAGACGGATGGGAGGCCCGGTTTATAATCTCAACTATTATTTGGAGAAGGCGAAAATATTGGAGGCGATGGGAGTGGATTCCCTCTGCATCAAGGACATGGCGGGTTTACTGGCTCCTTATGATGCTTACGAATTGATTAAAGCTTTGAAGAAAACGGTGAAGCTCCCGATTCAGCTGCATACCCATTATACGAGCGGCATGGGATCAATGACGTATCTTAAGGCGATTGAGGCGGGGCTGGACATCATCGACACAGCCCTGGCGCCTTTTGCACTAAGGTCATCACAGCCTGCGGTGGAGCCGATGGTTGTGGCTTTGGAAGGAACACCCTGGGATCCGAAGCTGGATCTCGACAAGCTCTTGAAGCTCGGGGATTATATCGAAAGCATTGCGCCAAAGTACCGGGAGTTTTTGGATACGACGAAGATGGCAGTGATTGATACGAGTGTGCTGAGACACCAGTTACCAGGCGGCATGATCTCGAATATGGCGAGTCAGCTTAAACAACAGAAGGCCCTGGATAGGTTGGATGAGGTCTATTCCGAGCTTCCTCAAACGAGAAAAGATCTTGGCTATCCTCCGCTGGTGACCCCCACTTCCCAGATTGTGGGAGTTCAGGCAGTTCTCAACGTTCTATTCGGACGGTATAAGATGGTCTCGAAGGAGACGCAAGACTACGTCTACGGCCTTTACGGAAGACCCCCGGTATCTATCCCTGACCAGATCAAAAAGTTGGTGCTGAAAGGCTATAAGAGGGGAGAGGAACCGATTTCGTGCCGGCCTGCGGATCTAATCGATCCGGAGATGGAGAAAGTGAAAAAGGAGACGGAAGGCCTGGCAAAGGGT
>DATHCH010000202.1:0-13333 GCA_035319625.1 Thermodesulfobacteriota bacterium | reverse complement strand
GTCATGGGGACGAAGATAACCGGAGCGACGTCGATGGGTTCGATTTTTCCTGACCGTTTGACGATTTTCTTTAACTCCTGTGTATAAGTCCCAACCGGAACAACCATTCGTCCTCCCTCTTTTAACTGGTCCATAAGAGGTTTTGGGATGTGGTCAGGTGCAGCGGTGACGATGATGGCGTCAAAAGGTGCTGCCTCGGGCCATCCTAAATAGCCATCCCCAGATTTCACCTTCACGTTCCGATAACCCAATTCCAAAAGTCGATTGTTTGCCCTGGAGGCGAGGGATTCAATGATTTCGATGGTGTAAACTTCTTTGGCCAATTCCGCTAAGATAGCGGCTTGATATCCCGAACCCGTCCCGATTTCCAACACCTTCTCATCTCCTTTGAGTTCTAACAGTTCTGTCATGAGGGCAACGATGTAAGGCTGTGAGATGGTCTGGCCCTCTCCAATGGGAAGAGGTTGATCAGAGTAGGCGGAGTTCAAATATTCTTCGGGGACAAATCGGTGTCGTTCTACCTTGAGCAGTGCAGAAAGGACACGGGGGTCTTTCACTCCTCTGGCCTTGATTTGAGTCTCCACCATCTTCTCGCGCATGGCTTTGAAATCTCCCTCCGGGTTTGGTTCGGAAACCCCGGTTCCGTTGGTGCATTGTGTAAGCGCCACAGGAAGAATAAAAAAAGCTAAGGCTATGAATATCATCCTTCTCATCGTCATCAACCTATCACAGTTATAAAAATCCTGTCAATCCTTGACAATTTTTCCATATGTTTGATACTTTTCTAACAAAGGATGAGATGATGTCAAAGTGGTTCAGCAAGATTTTGAGCCTCCTTCTCTTGATTTCGATCACCTTTTCTTTTTCAACTCTCCAAAGCCAGGGACAATACCAAAATCATACGGGACCCTCTGAACTCATCTTCTTTGGAAAGGAGGAGACCAAATGGATCGAGAAGAGGGAGGCCTCCCTTCCCATGATGATGGGGCAAGGGATAAAAGAAGAACCTTGGGTAGATTCCTTCGATTTGAGAGAAGAGTCCATCGGACCGACGGAGAAGATGAGCCCCACCACCACACAGCCCGGCTGCGCCTATTCAAGTCGGTTCACCTCAGGTCTGACAAAACCCTTTGTCGGAGATAGAGCCCTTTATGAACAGGGAAGGTATCGTTATATGAAAGGGGCTTACGAAGATGCTTTCGCTTCTTTCCAGAAGCTCATCCGACAATATCCTCGGAGTGAGTTGATCGGACCTTCCTATTACTGGATGGGAGAGGCGAGATATCACCAAGCGAGGGATGATGAAGCGTTTTCGTATTTTCGTAACGTGGTTGAAAAATATCCTGAAAGTAAATTCTATGGCTATGCCCTCTATACCTGTGGATGGATGCGACTCAAACACGGTGCCTATGATGATGGGTATCAATTCTTTCATCAAGTCCATGAAAAAACTCCTGCCCTTCCCATTGCTGAGTCTTCCCTTTTTTGGTCCGGGTACTCCCTTTATCAGCTTGGTCGGTATCCAGAGGCACTTCAGGGAGCGGAGGCCCTTCTTCAAAAATACCCCGGTGGAAAATTGCGACCCGAGGCCGAATATTTGATCGGTATCAGCTACTTTCGGCTCAAAAGGTTCAAAGAAGCGGCAGACCAATTCAAGGATTTCTGGAGGCGTTATCCAGGGCATCCCTTGGAGGAGAGTTCCCGTTATGCCTTGGCCTGGAGCTTGGTTTCACTCGGACAATATCTCGAAGGGAGAAAAACCTTTGAGGACATTCTCCTCGCCTATCCGGGAACCAAACTTTCAGATCCGATCTTCTGGGGAATTGTAAAGACCTATTTGGGCGCCGACGAGGTAGAGGGAGCCACGCTCCTCTATCAGAGGTTTCTCTCGCAATTTCTCCCCTCTCCTTGGTTGGAGGAATGTCTATTCGATATCGGACAATATTACTTCGGTAAAAAAGAATACTCCCAGGCTGCGAATACCTTTCATCAATTCCTCAGGACTTACCCCGCAGGTGAACTTCACGAGTGGGCCCATTTCATGCTGGGAGAAAGCCTGTTTAATCAGAAAGATTACGCAGGTGCGATCGCGTCTTACCAGCAAGTCTTGGAGGATAGGGGAAGGGCAAGACTGGAGCCCCAGGTCTTCTCAAAATTGGGTTACGCCCATTTTTATTTAAAAAAATATGAAGCGGCCATTCAATATTGGGAGAAACTCCTTGCCGATTTTCCTAATTTATCGGAGAAGAACGAAATTATTTATTGGTTAGCCGAGGCTTCGCTTTTAAAACAGGATTATCGAAAAGGGGTTGAATATGTGGATAAATTGCAGGGGGATCCGGCTTTACACCCAAAAGGACTGAACAGTTTGGGATGGTACCACTATCAAAGGCGGGAGTGGACGGAGGCAAACCAGTATTTCCTGAAGATCGTCACAGAATTTCCTCAGTATCGGTCCACCCCCCCCATCTTCCTCATGGTGGCGGAATGTTATTTGAATCAGAATGATTATCAGAGGGCCAAGACGTATTTAATGCGATTGGCCTCCATGACCGAAGGGGACGAAGATAATGACAAGGCATACTATCTCCTTGGATGGGTGGCTTATCGAGAGGAACGATTTGATGAGGCGATCAGTCAATTTCAGAAGCTCTTGAAATCCAATCCGCTGAGTCCCTATGCGGATGAATCCCAGTACTGGGTTGGTTGGTCCTATTTTCGGAAGAAAGAGTTCCAAAAAGCGATTGAAGAATTTCAACGTCTTGCCCAGAAGTACCCCGAAAGCGCCTACGTGCCTTCCGCGCTTCTGAAGATAGGAGACGGGCATTATAACCTCAAAGAGTATACTCAAGCGGCCAATTCTTACTCCAATGTGGTGAGGGCCTATCCGAAATCAAAAGAAGCACCCGAAGCTGATTTCGGAATCCTCCTTTGCCTTCTTCAAGAAAAGAAGTACGACTCTTTTATTTCCCGGGTGGAGGCTTTTTTAAGACGATATCCCCAACACGACCTCTCCGTTCAAGCCCTGATGCAGTTAGGAGATTATTACCAAAGGGAGCGAGTGAAAGAAAAAGCGGTGAACACCTATCGAGAGCTGATCGGCCTCTATCCGAACAGTGAGTGGACGGAGGAGGCGCAGTTCCGCATCGCCCTTCTCTTCATACAGGATAAAAGATGGGCTGAAGCCGTTGAGGAGATGGACAAAGTGTTTCATCGTTCTCCGCAAGGTCATCTTTTCGTCGAAGCCCAGATCGAATTAGGAGGCCTCTATCTCCTTCTCGAAGATTACCCCAAAGCCATCGAGCGATATGAGTGGGTGATCAAGAATTATCCCCAGCATCCATTAGCCAAAAGAGCCTATCTGGGGATGGAGGAAGGATATCGGAGCCTGGGGAAGATGGATCAGGCCGAGAAGGTTTTGAAAGAACTGGTAGGCAGTTTTCCCCAAGGTGACATCCAGTTTGAAGGACAATTGAGGTTAGGGATTCTCTACCTCGCCCAGAAGAAATATGGGGAGGCCGTCGCTTCCTTTTCTGTGGCGGCTCGAAGCCCTGAAGAGTCAGTGGCCAGTCAGGCTCAATTTAAAATGGGGGAAGTCTATTTGGAGGCGGGAAACAGGGAATCGGCTTTGGTTCAATTTTCAAAGGTGGTTTACCTCTATCCCCATCACTCCGACCTGATGGAAGAGGCTCTTCTGAAATTGGGGACTCTCTATCTGGACGAGAAAAAAATATCTGAGGCCAGACAGGTCTACCAGAAATTGTTGGATAAGAGCAAGAGGCAGGATCGAAAAGAGACGGCCAAAAAAATGCTCAACCAGATGGATAAAGGGAATATTCGCTGATGCTCATACGACCGAAGAAAAACCGGAATCGCCTCTTGCTTCTCATCGGAGTTTTCTTTACCCTCGTCGTGTGTTTGGCGTGTATTTTTATTTTTGTTCCTCCCCTCCATATCCGTCTGAGGGACGGCTGGAACGCCCTGACGCATGAGAGCAAAAGGATTTTAGGATGGGAGAAAGGCGAGATTTCTCCCGAGGAGAAACGGATACGGGAAGACGTTATTCTTAAGAAGATGGAAGAGGCTAGTGCCCGGGAGGATTGGAGGACCCTCGCCCCGGAGTATCCTCGAACGAAGAGGCTCGAATCTCCCAATGCCGAAGAGAAGACGAAGGTCCTGAGAAATTCATCAGAGTTTAAAGAAGTGGATCAAGAGTTAAAAGAATATTTGAAAAAGCGGGAGGCTCTTTTTTACCCAGAAGCTCCTACCCCTTCTCTCAAGGATGCCACCGACTTGGTCTCCCTAAAGGATAAGGGAGCGGAGAGGGTGATCGATAGGCTTCTGAAGTCCAAGGAAGGAAATAATCAGGAAAAGCCCCTGGAGGAAAACCTTCGGTTGGGGATAAAGGGGTCTCTGATCAGGCGGAAGATTCTGGAGAGGCCCGATCTCCCTCAGGTTAAGGTGAAAGTGGAGGCAGAGATCGAGTTGACGCTCTGGGTATTGCCCGCTGGGACAGTGGATCGAGTTGTCCCATCGGTCAAAGGGGATACAGAGCTGGAAAGGATTGCTATCCAGTACTTGAAACAATGGCGGTTTGCTCCGCTCGCGAAAGATCAACCCCAGGTTGAACAATCGGGGACCATCCCCATCAAATTCAAGCTCCAATAATTTGATTGCAGATCGCAGATCGCACTTGCCTATCGCAGGCAGGGATTGCGGATTGAAAAATCTGAAATGAAAAAGAAGCAGCTGCTTATCCTGGTCGTTATTCCGCTTTTGATTTTTGGGAGCCTCACCTTCTTTGGGGAAAAAGGAATCTTCCACCTTTTTAGCCTCCAGAAGGAATTGGCGCGGATCAAGGACAAGAATTCCAAGTTGGAGGAGGAGAATCAAAAGTTGAAGGAAGAGGTGAAACGGTTACAGAGCGACAAGCGCTACATCGAGGAAATCGCCCGGAAGGAGCTGGGAATGGTCAAGGAAGGAGAGATCATTTATCAATTCGATACCCCTTCAAAAGGAAAGGAGCAATCGAAATGAAATACGAAGGGATGATCTTCCGACCCCCCAGCGAAGCAGACAGCTTGATCCTTCAAGCCACGGTGGGTTGCTCTTACAACCGGTGTACTTTTTGCGGGGCCTATCTGGGGAAGCGTTTCCGGATCAAGAGATTCGAGGAGATCAAAGAAGATATCGATGAAGCGAGTCCATATAAGATTCGAAGGGTATTCCTGGCTGATGGCGATGCGTTGAGCATCCCTCAAAAAGGACTGCTTCAAATCCTATCCTATCTGAAAGCAAAATTAAAGGGGCTCGAAAGGGTGGGGGTGTACGCCAATGCAAACGATATCCTTCGGAAAGAGGTGGAGGAACTCAAGGCCTTAAAGGGCCTAGGTTTGGGAATAATCTATCTGGGCTTGGAGTCCGGAGATCCGGAAGTATTGAAGCGGATTAAGAAGAATGCCACTGTGGATCAATTGATCGGTGCCGGGAAAAAAGTAAAGGAATCAGGGATTCTTCTCTCCGTGACTGTCATCTTAGGCATCGGTGGTGTGGAAGGCAGTCAGGCGCACGCTGTGGAGACCGGAAAAGTTCTCTCCGAGATGGCTCCGGACTATGTCGGCGCACTTTCTTTGATGATTGTCCCCGGAACACCCATGGAGAAGGAGATCGAAACGGGGAAATTGGTCCTATCCACTCCTTTCGGTCTGATCCAAGAGCTGGAAACGATGATTACCCATTGCCGATTCACCCATTGTTTTTTCGCTTCGAATCATGCCTCTAACTATCTCCCCCTCCGAATTCAAATGCCAGAGCAGAAAGAAGAAGCCCTTAAGCGCATTCGAGAAGTCCTCCGAAGGAAGGACCCGGAATTATTACGGCCTGAGTATTTGAGAGCATTGTGAAACGCAAGGGCTCGGAGGGTCTAGGATTCAAGGATCAGAGCGAAATGTTGAAGCCCTTTTTGTCATTGAGTAAGTCAATCTTTAAGACGTGATACCGCTTTGATAACCAAAGACTTGAACCCATGAACCCTCGAATCCTTGAACCCTTTACGACAAACCTGTTATAAACCAAATTAGAAGAAATAGAAGAGAAGTCGGGAGGAGTTACAAGTGATGAAAGACCTTGTGGATGTGGATATTCGAGTGAGGTATGCCGAGACGGACCAAATGCGGGTGGCTTACTATGCCAACTACCTCGTATGGTTTGAAGTAGGGCGGTCTGAGTTCTGTCGAAAAAGGGGATTCCGCTATGTTGATTTGGAGGCGTTGGGATACAAGCTTGTGGTCATTGAGGTTCATTGCCGTTATCGGAGTTCAGCTCGGTATGATGAAACGGTCATCGTGCGGACTCGATTAAAGGGAGCCAATAAACGGTTGATCACCTTCGGGTATCAGATCCTTCGTAAAGACCGAGAGGAGGTGATTGCGGAGGGAGAAACCCAACATATCTGTGTCGATTCAAATGGTAAAACGAAGAGCCTACCTGAAAAATTCCTGGTTTCTCTAACCGGATAGCTTCCTTATCTCCTGATTTTCGGGATTAATAATGGGTCAACTATTGTGAATGTTTCATCAGATTCGAGGCGCAGGACTCTAAAGATAAGGGTATCATCACGGTTTTCTATCTCGAAGAAGTGGAAAAAACGAAGTTCGGGGCCAGAAAAGAGGTCTTGGTGATGCCGCTTTCTGGGATCGATCATGACCTTGTGCCTCGGCCCACCTCCTCCCCCGGAGACAATGAAGAACTTGCCTCTCATTTGAAAGCGCTCATAGGAATGACTGTGACCGCTGAAAATAGGCGAGCCTTTTGGAATCGAAGAAAGGGGCCAGCAAAATAAACTCTGACTTTCTCGTTTGGTCTGACTACCCGGCTGTTCGTAAACGGCGGTTCGTGGCAGCAGACAATAATGAAATCAATTTCCGTGTTCTTTTCGAATTTCTCAAGCTCTTCCAAATACCACTGAAACTGTTCCTCAATTTGTTCTTCCGTGAGGGTGGAGAAATTGGAATCAACCAGGATTAATCCAACATTCTTCCAGGTGAAACTGTGCCAGCGTTTTTTATCAAGATAAGGGAAGCGCACGAAATAGTTCTGCAGTGCCTTCTCGTCATTGCCATAAAGCTCATGATTTCCAAGGGTCGGAAAATACGGGATCTTTTTCTCACGAAATTCTTTGTGCACCTCATCGAATTCCTGCCAGTGTCTCTCTGAACCTCCCCGAGTGGTAAGGTCACCAAGATGGATAACAAAGGCTGGTTCACGTCTTGTGATTTCATCGATGATTAGCTTTCGTTCCCTGTCGTTCCTTTCGCGCCAGAACTCCCAGTGACTTGTACTCTGTGTGTCGCCAACAATATTAAAGCAATTCTTGGTGGCCTGGACATCTGCGAAGCCAGCGTAGGAAGGTATTAATTGAGGTTCGTGTTCGGAGGCTATTGCACCGGTGGTCTCGGCCGTTAAGAAGATACTTAACGACACTGCGAGAACAATCATTATTCCTATTGCGAACTCATTTATGGATGACACCCGAATTATTTTCAATTCTTTATTAACCGCTCCAATAAAATGTGAATCATGCTTGCAAATTACCCAATGACAGGCGAGGTGTCAATACCACCTCTATTTGGATATTAATACAAACGCATTCAATTTTTTGACGAGAGGCTCCCTCACTCTCCCCTTCTTCTATCTGGGGCGGAAAGGCTAACTCTCTTGTCGGGGGAAGAGGGGTGAGTATAAGATATTTGGGGGCTCCGTTTTGAATTTGGCAGTTATTTCGCAAAGTTCTTGTATTTGCTATTGAAAATTAACGGGTAATAGGGTAATGTTTCAACAATGGAGTACCAAAAAATTTTGGTTTTGAGGCTGAGCGCAGTGGGGGACGTCATCCGAACGCTGCCTGCGGTAAGAGCCTTAAAAGAGCACAACCCTTCCTCCTCGATCACTTGGATTGTTGAAGAAGCCTCTCAAGCCCTCTTGGAGAGTCAGCCAGAGGTCGATGAGGTGATCTTATTTCCAAGGAAAAGGTGGAGTAAAGGGATAAAGTCGCTAAAGGGGATATGGGGTACCTTAGAGGAAATGCGAGGATTTGTCAAAGATCTTCGGAGACGAAAGTTTGATGTGGTTCTCGATTTTCATGGGATTCTCAAAAGCGGTGTTCTCTCTTTTCTTTCAGGTTCTCCCAAGAGGATTGGATACGATCGAAGGTCGACCAAGGAAGGGAATTTTTTGTATTCGAATGTGAAAGTGAATCTTCCGAGAGAAAGGATCAGCCGGTTTGAAAGAAATCTTGCGCTTTTAAAGGGGATAGGGCTGGAGTTGAAAGAGCTTAAATATAGTCTTCATATTCCCCCGGAGGATCGGGAATATATGGGGTCATTTTTTAAGGCTTCATCAGCATTCGTTAATAGACCTTTGATTGCGATCCATCCGGGAACGAGCCGAAGAGCTTTGTTCAAGCGATGGATGCCTGATCAATATGCCCAATTGGCGGATCGATTGGTTCAAGAACTCAACGCCTCCGTTCTTTTTACCTGGGGAGATGAGGAAGTCGAGTGGGTAGAAGGTATTCGAAGCCAGATGAAAGAGTCGTCTCTATTGGCGCCCAAAACCGAATCTTTGACACAACTGGGGGAGGTATACAGAAATTGCGATCTTTATATCGGGGGTGACACTGGACCGATGCATATTGCTTCCCTCATGGGAATCCCTGCTGTCGTCATTTATGGACCGACAGACCCAATTGAAAATGAGCCTTTTGGAAACCACATCAAAGTGAGAAAAGAAATGGAGTGCAGTCCGTGTCATGAGTATTCCTGTAAAAAACTTGACTGTATCAGAGCTGTCTCAGCCGACGAAGTTTTTAACGCTACGAAAAAGATTTTAAGCACCTTAGCAAGCTCGGAACCTATGAGAGATAAGAAAAGAGACCTTGAATGTCACTCGTAAAGAATATGGCTGCATTCAAGAATTGGTATATGCTTTATGCAGGACGTTATGGATTTCTGCGTAAAGAGATTGAGTTGATACATCGAAGTGGCTTAAGAATTAGGTTGCGCCCGAATACGGATGATTTAAGAATTGTAAAAACGAATTTCGTTAAGAAAAACTATACAAAGGATTTTATTCCAATCACAAAGGACTCCATTGTTGTCGATGTGGGAGCCCACATCGGATCCTTCTCTATCATGGTTGCAAGAAGTGCCTACAAGGTGCTCGCTTTTGAGCCGGAGCCAACGAATTATCAAATGCTCAAGAAGAATGTGGGGCTAAACCACCTGGAGAATATGTCTATCTTTGAGATGGCAGTTTCTGGTAGAAGTGGATATCAAGATATTTATACCTACCAAGGTGGCTCTTCGGCTGATTATTCCCTATACAAAAGGGGAATCACGAATATTAAGGCGGGACGTATTCCCACGATTTCGGTCGAGGACATCTTCAAACGAGAGGATCTACCTCGAATTGACTTTTTAAAGCTGGATTGCGAAGGCGCTGAGCATGATATCCTGAGAAATATCAGTTTTGAGACTGCCGCAAAAATAATGGGAATGGCTATGGAGACACATACTGTTCCATTGGAATTTTCGATCGATATTCCTTTGAGACTTAAAGAATTGGGTTTTGAAATTAAAATGAACAGCAGCGGTGGATATATCTATGCCAGGCGAACGCATCCAAAGTGAGAGATGGGACTTCCCTTAGGGGATAGGGGAATTGATACGCGGATTCCAAGTTCGGCCCGTTCGGCGGCGTCAAGCTCCGTAACCGCAGCCTTCAGGCTGTGAGTCCGCCCCGTTAGAAATGATGCCCCGCTCGGTTTCGAGTCGCCACGACTGGAGTTTCTGACGGGGCCTGCTATTTTGATTACGGATTATAAGGGGAGTCGAAGGGTTGACTTGAATAAACTACCATAATAATCTTAATCGAACGGCTTAGGAAGGAGCATATCTCTTGAAACGCGATTTCAGCCAAGTCAATCGTATATTGGTAAGAGGCGTAAACTGGGTAGGGGATACTGTTCTCAGCTATCCAGCGGTTCAAGAATTAAAAACTCTCTTTCCCAAATCCCATTTAGCCATTCTGATTCCAAGCTATCTGGTCGATTTGTGGAAAACGTTTCCCTATGTGGACGAGATTATTCCTTTTCAAAAGAAGGAAGGGATTGGGTCTATTTGGGAAGATTTAAACCTCAGTCAATCCTTAAAGGAGAGGAATTTTGATCTGGCTGTCATCCTTCCCAGGTCTTTCCGTTCTGCTTTCCATATTTTCCTAGCTCGCATTCCAATCCGAATTGGTTATCAGTCGGAGGGTCGTTCCCTCTTTCTTACCCACGGAATTCGTCGAACAAAAGAAATCCTTCATGGTCACCGGGTCCATTATTACCGGAAGTTGATCGAGCCTTTGGGAAAGACAGAAGGCCTTCTTTCTCCCAAGATATTTCTCAGAGAGGAAGATCGAAGGTGGGCGGATGGAGTGTTGAAAGACCTGGGGATCCCGGAAGGGAAACTTCTCATCGGTATGAATCCTGGGGCCACTTACGGTTTGGCCAAATGTTGGTATCCGGATCGATTCGGCAAATTGGGAAAGAGGCTTGCTGAGAAATGGCAGGCCAGGATTCTTCTTTTTGGGAAGGAGGAAGAGCGTCCCATCGTTGATGAGATTCTGCACTACTTGGGAACAGAAGGAATAGATTTGACCGGGAAGACCGGTTTACTCCAGCTGGCTGCCCTTTTGGAGCGCTGTACTCTCCTTGTTACCAACGATACCGGGACGATGCATATGGCCACTGCTGTCGGTATTCCCGTTGCCGCTCTCTTTGGATCAACGCCCCCTCTTGCCACGGGTCCATGGGGGGAGGGCCATGTGGTGGTGAAAAGGGATGTCCCTTGCAGTCCATGCTGGAAGAGGATTTGTCCGAAAGATCATCGATGCATGGATCTCATCACCGTGGACGAAGTCGAAAAGGTCGTTGATAAACAACTGGGGCGTAAGAGGAAATGATCGAGAAAGTTCCTGTCTCCGTCTATGTCCTTACCACTAACAATCGCAGGACGATTGAGCGATGTCTGAAGAGCCTCTCCTGGGCCGAGGAATTGGTGGTGGTTGACTCCTTCAGTCAGGACGGGACATACGACATCTGCAAACAATATACCGATCAGACGTTTCAGAGGAAGTGGACGGGACATCGCGATCAGTATCAGTATGCCGCTGATCTCACCCATCAGGATTGGATCATGTTTGTGGACGCCGACGAGGAGATTCCTCCGGCGCTGGCCGAGGAGATTCGAGCGGAGTTGAATGGAAGGGCAAAGGAATTGGATGGATATTTCGCCTATCGACGTACGTATTATCTGGGGAGGTGGATTCGGTACGGAGGATGGTATCCCGATGGCGAGATTCGTCTTTATCGAAGGGACAAAGGCGAATGGGAAGGAGGACTTCATGCCAAGTTAGCGGTGGATGGAAAGGTGGGGGTTTTAAGAAATCAGTATCATCATTATACGTACGGAGATATTTCTGATCAGATTCAGACGATCGATAGGTATTCGAAAATTGCCGCGATGGATCTTCTGGAGAGCGGGAAGAAATTCCGTCTTTCCAAACTTCTCTTCCACCCCCCGTTTCGATTCATCAAGGAGTACCTTTTCAAGTTGGGATTTAAGGACGGGTTGCCGGGGTTCATCATTATTGTCTCCACCATGTTTTATGTGTTTATCAAATATGCGAAGCTGTGGGAACTGACAATATCCAAAAAGAGAAACTCACAAACGACGGGTGAATAAGCATAATGAAATAAGTATTGCCCAGTTTGTCATTCCGGGCTTGACCCGGAATCGAGTGTTTTTCTGGATTCCTGCCGGAGTTTACCCCGTACTTGATACGGGGCAGGAATGACATCCCTTGCCGGATTGATGTCGCTAAATATAATGCAACTTTGAGATACGGAGAGCGAAAATGGCTCCTTATGAAGAGACCTTCAGAGAGAAAAAGGTGCTGGTGACAGGTGGTCTGGGGTTCATCGGCTCCAATCTGTCGGCCCGATTGATTGCATCGGGGGCGAAGGTGACGATCGTGGATAATATGATGCCCCATCTTGGAGGAAACCTCTTCAATGTGAAAGAGATCGCCGATCGCGTGCATATCAATTTCACCGATGTGAGAGATGGTCACTCGATGGATTATTTGGTAAAGGGACAGGAGATCATTTTTCACCTCGCTGGCCAGGTGAACCATGTGGACAGCATCCGGAATCCGATTCAAGATTTAGACATCAACTGTCGAGGGACCCTGGTGCTGCTCGAATCCTGTCGAAAAAATAATCAAGGGGCAAAGATCATTTTTTCAGGCACAAGAGGAGAGTATGGGGCCAGTGTGGTTCTGCCCGTGGCAGAAGATCATCCTACCAACCCCAAGGGAATTTATGCGGTGACCAACTTGTCGGCCGAGAAGATGATTCTCGTCTACCACGATGTTCACAAAATTCGTGGAACCTGTCTCCGGATTACGAACACCTATGGACCACGGCATCAGATGGCCCACGATGAGTACGGTGTCCTCAATTGGTTTATCCGAAAGGCCATCGATAATGAAGTCATTCCTGTCTTTGGAGACGGCCGGATCTTAAGGGATTTCCTCTACGTGGATGACTTGGTCGATTGTTTTTTGGGGGTGGCCGCCTGCGATCAGGCTTACGGAGAGGTATTTAATGTGGGGACAGGCATTCCTGTCAGCTTCATCGACCTGGCAAAAAGGATTGTGAGGATTACCGGAGCAGGCAAGACGGCCTTCACCGAGTTTACTCAAGAGAGAAAGGAAGTCGAACCGGGAGACTATTATACGAATATTTCCAAGATCAAACGCATCGCCGGCTGGGAGCCGAAGACTGATCTGGAGGAAGGGCTTCGGAAAACCATCGAGTTCTACAGAAAGTATAAGAAGGAATATTGGTAACCCCCTCACCCC
The DNA here is from genome assembly GCA_035319625.1 of Thermodesulfobacteriota bacterium. Lineage (GTDB taxonomy): Bacteria > Desulfobacterota > BSN033 > BSN033 > UBA1163 > UBA1163. The sequence continues at coordinate 364 of DATHCH010000202.1, read as the reverse complement.
CACTCTCTCCCCTGGGGGGGAGAGGGGAAAGGTGAGGGGTGCAATCCACAATTGAGGTGACGATGGTTCCTTTTTTGGATCTAACCAGGCAGTATGAAAAGATCAAAGGCGAAATCCTTTCGGCCACCCAGAGCGTCTACGAAAAAGGTTGCTTCATTCTCGGAGAGGAAGTTTCCGGTCTTGAGAGGGAATTCTCACATTATTGTGGAGTCCGGTATGGTGTTGGAGTGGGCTCCGGGACGGATGCCCTCTATCTGGCCTTGAAAGCAGCCGGCATCGGAGAGGGAGATGGAGTTGTCACCGTGGCAAATTCTTTTGTAGCCACGGCCCTGGCCATTTCCTTCACAGGGGCAAAACCCCTCTT
>DATHCH010000201.1:0-8175 GCA_035319625.1 Thermodesulfobacteriota bacterium | reverse complement strand
CCTTTCACGTCGGCAACAGGGGTTCAAATCCCCTTGGGGACACCATCAACAATATCAATTGGTTACGATGTAATGTGGCTCGTTGATTTCTTATTTTTAGTTAACACTCCCAACACTATTCCCAACATCTCGCTTATATTTCACCCGTTCAGAGTTTTTCACTTAATCCGGATTGGTTCTCCTCTTCTACTCTCCCAGCCTTCCCAGCCAAACTCACATCCATAACGCCTCCTAACAAAACGGTGGTGGTGCCAAGGATCAATAAACCTGCTCAGGATGTTTCTCATTGAGTAAATTAGTTAATACTCCGAACTCCTAACTTGAAACTCCGGACTTATTCACCGAACACGACCCACTGCTCCAACATACACAGAAATCTCATTCTTCCCATGCACACCAATCACACGGTCAACTTCTTCGCCAAAGAAAGCGCCCACTGCGCAGCAACCAATGTCCAGCGCTGTAGCAGCTAAATACAGGGTCTGACCGATATGGCCCACATCCATGTAAATGTAACGATAAGCCCTCTCCCTATATTTCCACTTCGATCGTCCGACAATGGCCGTCCAGATGAAGACGCAAGCAGCCTCTTCAAGCATCTTCTGACCCAATCCAGCTTCACAAAGCTCAGGACCAAAATGGCCTTCCCTCAAAAGAATTAACTGGGCCTCCTTCACATCGTAATGATATATCCCTGATGGGATTTCTTCGACCCGGTTCACACTGAGATAAGTTTCTATCGGGTAAAGGGCCCCAGCAGAGGGCGAAGCCCTAAACTCAAATTCCCCAGACTTCATGGTGATCCCTTGGGTAGCCCAGATTAATTGGGAGAGTTCGGAGAAGGTGATAGATTGCTCAGAAAATTCCCGGACGGATCGCCTTTGAGCAATTGCCTCCCAAAGGGATTTTCCACTCTTCTGATCAATAGGACGAATGGGAAAGTATTTTATTGCATTATGGAACTCTTTATAAGCAGAAGGCTGATGTGCCCAATCGAGCCCTCCTCGTGGCATGGTTTCTCTTCGATATTTTGTCTCTTGATGATACATGTCACCGATTCCCTCTCCTCTCCGATCCATGAGTCACCTCCTTAAAATCTAATTAATCCGATCCCGCTAATCTGCCCACCTGTCCCCGCCTGAGGATTCTCCAAAATTACCTGATCAATACTTGTTCCTTTATTTGCATAGGGCAGCTAAAAGGTCTTCCTGGGGAGATCCTGGCAGGATAATCTCCCAATCAGATTCACCGAGTGTTATATCTACATTTTCGATTGCAGCTCCATCCTTATCATAAAAAATGATCCATAGTGGCCTTCTTTTCCGCTCAGTACAGTTCATTTCTATCAACGAAATAATGTGATGCAATTGTGTAAACTTGGGGTCGATTTTCACAAACTTCTTCACGGCTTCTGGTGAAGGAATGGCTTTTCCCCAAAACTTTAATACTCCTTCCGATACGTGTGTTACTCTTGTTGCGTCGTAATAATACACAGTTTCATCCTCACCCTGCGTACAAAACTTCCAGTCTTCCCCCCATGCTTCAACGTGGGTAAGTCCTAAGAAGGTGATAAAAAAGAGGACAACTACCCAACCGTGCCTCGACTTCCATACAATCTTTTTCATAACCCTCTCCTCTATTTAATGCTGGAGTAGAATGAAACGGGCTGAAATCAATAGAATTGCTTTTATCGAATCCATTTTAGCACAAATTTAGCCCAGGCCCGAGTTGATTTTGAAACAACAACCATTTTCTCCTTCCCAATCCTCCCACCCAAACTCACAGCATGAACGCCTCCTAATAAAGCGGTGGCGGTGCTGAGGATCGATAACCTAGTCAGGGTGATCCTCGTTGGGGGAAAGTGGACTGGTTTCTGGGGAAGAACGCATCTTCCGCAGCCAATCTCAAACATCCTAAAAATTTTTATTGTTATCCAACTGCTTTTGGGTTATTGAAAAAAGCTTGGGAAATGGCATCACGATTTTCTAATGTGGTATTTATAAAATGAAGAGCAATAAGATGAAATCTGATCTATCTAATCCTCAAGATATAAATGGTTTGAGGTTGATCTTTCGTGCATTGAGTCATAGAAATTACCGCCTTTTTTTCGGTGGACAAAGCATATCTCTGATTGGCACCTGGATGCAACAAATCGCTATGAGCTGGCTCGTATATCGTTTGACCCATTCAGCCTTCTTATTGGGTGTCGTTGGTTTTACCGGTCGAATTCCAACTTTTCTTTTTGCGCCTCTTGCGGGGGTGTTGGTCGATAGGTGGAGCCGTCATCGCCTTCTGGTGATCACTCAAAGTCTATCTACCATACAAGCCTTGATTTTAGCGTTTCTTGTTCTGACAGGCATGATCACTATCTGGCATATCATCTTTTTAAGTCTATTTCTTGGTTTTGTGAATGCCTTTGATGTTCCAGTCCGTCAGTCATTCGTAGCGGACATGGTAGAAAAAGAGGAGGATTTGGGCAATGCCATTGCCTTAAACTCCTCTATGGGTACAAGTGCTCGACTATTTGGGCCTTCTATAGCAGGGATATTGATTGCTGCCGTGGGTGAGGGTATGTGTTTTCTTCTTAATGGGTTAAGTTTTCTTGCGGTTATTGCGGCCTTATTGGCTATGAAAATTCCACGAAGAAGACGAGAGATACAAAATCGTCAAATTATGCAAGGGTTGCGAGAAGGGTTCTCTTACGCCTTTGGTTTTGCACCTATTCGGTCTTTGTTATTGCTTCTCGGGTTAGTCAGTGTGATGGGGATGCCTTACCAAGTACTGATGCCCATCTTTGCTGGGAAGATTCTTCATGGCGGTCCTCATACACTCGGTTTTCTTATGGCAGCTTCAGGTTGCGGGGCCTTGGCAGGAACCATTTATCTTGCTTCCCGAAAAAGTGTTCTGGGGTTGGGTAGAATCATTGTCATCTCTTCGAGTCTCTTTGGTATCGGACTCATTACTTTCTCTCTATCTCGTGTATTTTGGCTTTCTTTCTTATTGATGTTACTGACCGGTTCCGGGATGATAGTTCAAATGGCATCCACCAACACGGTTTTGCAGACTATTGTCGAAGAGGATAAACGGGGTAGAGTGATGAGTTTTTATGCTATGGCCTTTATGGGAATGGTCCCTTTTGGAAGTCTGTTAGCAGGCAGTTTAGCGAATAACATAGGGGCTCCATACACGGTAATGATAGGCGGGATCGCCTGTATTTTTGGTTCGGTCATGTTTGCAAGAAAACTTCCGTCACTGAGAAAGATAGCTCGTCCCGTATACGTAGAAAAGGGTATCATTTCGGAAGACCTGCCGTAATTTTTTTAAAAGGATTCCTTTTGAACCTACTCAGTATGGTCCTCATTTGGGGATAGTTGGTATGGATTCTGGGGTGGGAGGCATATCCGGGTTTCCGTTCCTTATTATCTATTCTCCTCTTGGCGCCGAGAGGCAGGAGAGGAAATCTGTATGCAGTCGGCCAGTTGCCGTCTTTCTGTCAGATCATTAGCCTTTTCTGCGTTCTTCCAACAGGATTCCTCCCACACCGGCATTTTCTGGATTGGATTCTTGAAGATAGACAACGAATGCTGTTCTGTCAATCCCGGTAAGCTTGCCGGCAGTTTCAGTGAAAGACTTAATCATTTCCTTCTTTTTCTCCTTATCCATCTTCGGTCCATAAAAAATATCGTAGGCATCTCTTAACCTCCTTGACGGTTTCTCATTATATTATATCAAAGAAAGAAAGGTAAAAGGGAACCCTTTATAACGCAAATCAAAAATTGCATTCTTCTACTTCCCTTTCGCCGGCGCGATCGCTTCCTTGCAAGCCTTGGCGATACGCATCCTCACCACGGTCTTGGCTGGGATATTGATCTCTTCACCCGTAGCTGGATTACGGCCCTTGCGTGCCTTACGCTTAACAAGCACAAGTTTACCAATGCCGGGGAAGGTGAAGGCTCCAGCTTTTTTGGTCTCGGCGATCGCTAACATCGCCATCTCATCAATGATTGAAAAGACAGCCTTCTTAGAAAGTTCAAACTTCTCTGCAAAGTGGGTCACAACCTGGTTCTTTGTAATGAGTTTCTTTGATACTGGCATATTCCCTCCTTTTGAGTCATGATGTTGTTATCAGTCTTAGAAAATCTTAATTCAATTTTAATCTTTTTTTAATGTTTTTATCGTACACTTTGCCCATTAAAAAAGCCAGTACACCAAATCACCTCCTTGTTTCATCCCCCTATTTGATGTACTGGCGTCAGGGATCAGTTACTGTCCTCCTCTAACTGATCCCTTTTTTAATAGACAGACAACTGAAAAATAATTTAGAGATTCCGCAGAAAAAAGTCAAGGATTTTTTTAAGGTTGTCAAGCCAATTCTCACTCCCCCTTTCCAATTCCCTTCCAATTCTCATTGACACGCCGTTTCTGATTTAGTACACTACAATCGAAACTGAAGCCACCGTTATTAAACTTTAACCATATAGGGTGAGATATGGTTTGGAAATGATTTAGAACTCATTTCTAAAAAGAGATGGGGTTTTGTTTTTTGGGGAAGCAACCACACGTGATTTTTGAGGAGAAATGAGATGAAAAAGTTAGTGGTTTTGTTGGCTATGGTGATTGCATTGGCTCTAACCTGTAATAGCTTGGCGGCATGGTATAAAAACTTCAAACCGTTTGAAGCTGAGCCCCGCGAATTGTATAGATGGACTGGTAATCCTACATGGTTAAAGTGGGTATTGGATACCACCATAGTTGTCATAGATGGAGTGAAAATGTCCGAATGGCGTTACGCTACAGATGTTGAGCCACTTACGGATGGTACATTTGCAATGGCGATAGTCCAAACTTTTACGGATGCAGGTCTTCAAATGTATAGGCCTTCCTCAGCTATTCAGCGAAACATTATCCAAATCAATCCTAAGACACAACAGTATAGAATCTACTCTGTTGAGGATTTGGATGTTAATTGGAAAGCACATAGAGTGGCTTTCTATATACATGGGCGAGGATGGATAACACCAGCGGTAGGGAGCATAGGTGAGAGTTGGGTTAATGTCGGCTGTAAACTGTTCAGAGGGAAGCAAGTAGAGGGACCCAATTGAGAGGATCACATAAAGAGGTAATGCAACCTGCCGAATTAGAAATATGAATGATTCTTAACTGATCCCCGTTGAAGAAACTGTTGAGTTATAATGAAAGATTAGGAGGGCACTTCCTGAGGGTGAAGACTTTTATAATTGTTTTTTTAATTGCAGTTTTCGTGTTTAAAAGGAGGATCTTTCATGGCAAAAATAATTGCTGATTACAAGGACTATGCAACGGAAACGATAAAAGCCTTTGATGAAGGGCGTGTGCTTCTTGTCAGTCGCGGACAAGAAGGTCTTCCTAATGTGATGGCGATAGGATGGGGAACAATAGGAATCATTTGGCGAAAGCCCGTGTTTGTGGTGTTGGTACGTCCCTCCCGTCATACCTACCAACTGATCGAAGAGACTGGGGAATTTACAGTCAATATTGTGCCGCCGCAATTGAAAGAGGTGGTGCAATACTGTGGAACCGTGTCCGGTCGAGACCACAACAAGTTTAAAGAAAAACAGCTAACGGCTATCCCATCCAAGAAGGTAAACGTACCCATTATCAAAGAATGTCTTCTTCATTTTGAGTGCCGGGTCGTCTATAAAAACGACCTGATTCCATCTGAATTGGAAAAATCAATCATTCCTGCCTTATATCCTAAGGGTGATTTTCACCGTGTCTATTTTGGCGAAATCCTTGCCTGCCAACATGAGAGTTAATTTCCAGGTTTTGAAGATTGGCATGGGCATTACACTATAAATACTGATACACCCTTTTTTAGACATACGAGCCACTTGTTACCTCCGATGACGATGATTATCTCTTTCCAGTTTGGCGACAAACGTGAAGCACATCGATCACAGTTTGAGCAGGAGGAGGAGAAAGCCCTTCTGTCCCTCGCACAAAATTTACCCCATTTGCGAGCTATTCCCCTTTGGGAAATGATAGATGAGAGGAACCCCAGATAATGATGGAGAGGAGGTAGATAGTAATGAAAAGGCTCGCGATAGGAAGAAGAGTTTTTTGGTACGTTCTCGCCGTGGTGATTTTCGTTCTGATTTTTCTATCGCTCATTACAGGCAGGCTGGTGGAATGGCTCTGGATGAGGCAATTAGGCTACGAAAACATCTTCTGGCAGTTGCTGTTCATTAAGCTGGGATGGTTCGGTCTGGCGTTTATCTTAGTATTCCTCTATTTCTGGGGCAATCTCCGTCTGCTCGTGAGGGCCGGGCTGAGGAGCGTTGGAAGACAAGATGTGCTGGTCATTGAGAATGCCGGGGAGATCACAGCAAAAACCGGAAAATTCATTACCGCCATCATCTCATGTATTCCGGCACTCATTTTTGGTCTTATCTACTATTCTGAATGGGATACTTATCTGCGCTTCCGCTGGGGGGGGACATTCGGAGTCTCCGATCCCATCTTTGGTGCGGATGTCGGATTCTATATGTTCAGACTTCCTTTTTATGAGATGATCCAGAACGGCCTGACAGGTCTGACCTTCACCACATTTTTGCTCATCACTATCGGATACCTATCCTTTGGCATGCTTCGGTTCGGGGTAAGTTCTCCTCAAAGGAGAAATTGGGCACCCCTGGGACATGTGGCTATCCTATTTCTTCTCTTCATTGGAAACTGGGTGTGGGGTTATTACCTGGATCGTTTTGAGCTCCTCTACTCCACCCTTGGCGTTGTCTACGGAGTGGGATATACGGCTTATAACGTCACGAGGATCAGTCTCTGGATCATGCTTTTTGCGTCGATTGCCTTAGGTATTTGGGTTCTTTTAAACTTCTTGAAACGGCGGTTCTGGTCGATCCTCATTGGTATTGGAAGCTATTTTGTTCTCTATTTTGTGGTCATCATCCTGCTCCCGGGTCTCGTGCAAAAATTCGAGGTGGAGCCCAGCGAGTTGAAATTGGAGACCCCTTATCTCAAGCATAATATCGATTTCACGCGCAAGGCCTTTCAACTCGACAAAATAGAAGTGAAAACGTACCCCGGGTTATCGGAACTCACTCCCGGGCAGGTCTCCGACCACCAAGAGACCATTCAGAATATCCGCCTCTGGGATTGGCGGCCACTGCTGCAGACCTATCGGCAAACTCAGGAGATGCGTCTCTATTATCGATTCAATGAGGTTGACGTTGACCGTTACCATACGGAGGACGGCTATCATCAGGTGGAGCTCTCAGCTCGGGAGTTGGCGCCCGAGCTTCCCGAACAGGCCAGGACATGGGTCAATGAGCGCCTTCAATATACCCACGGCTATGGTCTCGTCATGAACTTCGTGTCGAAGATTGCCGAAGGAGGATTCCCGGAATATATTATCGAAAATATCCCACCCGTCTCCAAGTATGGCCTGAATGTTGAACGGCCTGCCATCTACTTCGGCGAAAAGACCTCGGGTTATCGGATCGTCGGGACCAAGATGAAAGAATTTGACTATCCCAAGGGGAGTGAAAATATCTATACCAGCTATCAGGGGGAGGGAGGCATTCCTCTGGACAGCTACTGGAAAAGAGTTCTTTTTGCATGGAATTTCTCAGACGTCAATATACTGCTCACCTCTTATCTCGCCCCTGAGAGTCGTATCCAGATTTGGAGAAGTGTCCAGGAACGGGTTGGGAGAATCGCCCCTTTTTTACTACTGGACAGAGATCCTTACCTCGTCCTGAGCGAAGGGAAGCTCTACTGGATTCAGGATGCCTACACGACCTCCGACCATTTCCCCTACTCAAAACCCCAATTAGGATCTCTGGGGATTGGCTTGAATTATATCCGAAACTCCGTGAAGGTGATTGTGGATATCTATGAAGGCTCCGTTCGATTTTATGTAATGGACCCGGACGACCCAGTCCTCGGCGTTTACTGCAAGGCGTTTCCAGGGGTCTTCAGGGAATTGGGGGAGTTATCGCAGGATTTAAAAAGGCACCTGAGATACCCTGAAGACCTTTTCACGATTCAAGCCGACATGTACAGGACCTATCATATGACGGATCCTCAGGTCTTCTACAACCGAGAAGATCTCTGGAGCTTTGCACAGGAGAAATATGCCGGCAATACCATCCCGATGATCCCGTATTATATCCTGATGCG
>DATHCH010000200.1:0-2873 GCA_035319625.1 Thermodesulfobacteriota bacterium | reverse complement strand
ATCTTTCTCATGTCTCTTCTCCTTTCTGGAACTCTCTTCGTCTTCTCTTGGCAGAGCCTTGGCCGAGATAGGCTCTTTGCCATGCCAAGGCATTTACAGGTGACTTATCAAAAAGAATGCCAGCTCAATTTCTTTTGCGGGACGGAGGAATAAGGAGTGATAATTAAATGATTTTTTTATTGAATAGAGATGAAGAAAAGAAAAGAAACTCCTTAGGAGTGCGGAAAAAAAAGCAACAAATTTATTGGAAAAAAAGAGCAAAACCCACAAAATTGTGGGATCAGGGACGATAGGTCTTTGGATTAATTCGAAGCTTTTTTATGCTGTAAGAGATAATCCTCTCCGAAGTTTTCAGAAGCCTGGCCGCCTCGGCCATGTTCCCTCCAGAATTCTTGAGGGCGTCGATAATCAGCTCTTTCTCATAGTTTTGCATTGCCCCTTCAAAGGAAAGGGAAGGGATGGTACCGGATTGCTCCCCGGTCTGAAGGGTAGGGGGGAGATGATGGCTGTGGATGACCCGATCGGTGCAGAGGAGAACGGCTCTTTCTATTGAATTCTCGAGCTCTCGCACGTTGCCCGGCCAGTGGTATTGCATGAGCATGTCGATCGCTGGAGTTGAAATCCTTCGAACATCCTTTTTATGTTTTACATTGAATTTTTCAACGAAGAAGTCGGCCAGGAGCAGAATATCCGTCTTTCTCTCCCGAAGGGGCGGGATGAAGATGGGGAATACATTCAGACGATAATAGAGGTCCTCCCTAAAAGTCCCTTCGTCAATCGATCTTTCCAAGTCTTTACTGGTGGCAGCGACGATGCGGACATCAACCTGAAGCGTTCGGTTCCCTCCAATCCTTTCAAATTCCCTCTCCTGAAGAACCCTGAGAAGCTTCGCCTGGGCAACAAGGTTTAACGTTCCAATCTCATCAAGGAAAATGGTGCCGCCATCGGCTCTTTCGAATCTCCCCATACGCTGCTCGGTCGCTCCTGTAAAGGCTCCCTTCTCGTGTCCGAAAAGCTCACTCTCCGTGAGTGTGTCGGGAAGAGCTGCGCAGTTCAATTTCAAGAAAGGCTTTGAGGCTCGAGCGCTATTGAAATGGATCGCATTCGCTACCAATTCTTTCCCAGTACCACTTTCACCTCGGATGAGAACGGTCACATCCGTGCTGGCGATTCTCTCAATCATCTGAAAGACTTCGTTCATCTTATTGCTGGTGCCAACGATGTTGTAAAGGCTATATCTCTCTTTTAGCTTCTCCCTGAGAGTGATGTTTTCATTCAAGAGTTGTTTCTTCTCATCCCGGACCATCTGCTGGATCTTGAGGCCTTGAGCGATCATTGATGCCACGATAGAGAGGAGGCGAACATCTTCTTCAAAGGCAATGTCTTCGTTGAAAAGTCGATCGACACTTAACGTCCCATAAATGGTAGACCCTATCTTCACAGGCACACAAATGAAGGAAATATCGCTCTTCTTGAGATCGTTTCTCGATTGAGTTCGATTGAGAAAGAGTGGCTCCTTTTCGATTTGAGGGACGACCACAGGTTCTCCCGTCTCGACGACTTTCCCAGTAATGCCCTCACCGACCAAATATCTTCCCCTTTTCACCTCTTCCTCGGTCATTCCATGGGCCGCCCGGATTTCCAGTTCTCCTGTTTCAGGATTCAGGAGGGTGATCGTTCCACGGTTCATTCCCAGGAGAAAATGAAAGGTATTGAGAATATCAGGAAAAACTTGCTGGCAGTCTAAGCTTGATCCGATGAGCTGGCTGATCTCATAAAGGACCGTGAGCTCTTTGATTTTTCTTTCCAGCGAGAGGACGAGCCTGTTGGCGGGAGGATCTTGGACCTTCTTGATCGGCGCCTCGCGGCTGGGGACTCCAGGAACAGTAACGGTCATTGAAGAGTAATCTCCTCGGTAGAGACTTTCAAAATTCTCTTGAGCAATCTTCATGCCACTTGATTCGATAAATACTTGAGACGGGTTCTCTAATATTATTGAGGAGTTTCACGGGACACCTATGGAGTTGGTTTATTCTCCTTATTAGGACATACGAACAAAACTTTGTTGAAATTTAGGCAGGGTGTTAAAAAACGACCAAAACAAACAGTTATTGGCACCCAAATCCCAATTTGGAGAGTAAAACCCTTTTCCCATCCCGGCATTGTGAGCACCCGCAAGGTGCAAGCCTGCACACCGAAGTGCGCCATCAAAGGCGTTTGACGAGTATCGGTTTCGCCATGCAGGCGTGGCAATCTCATCGAATGAGGCGAGGATTGCTTCACTTCGTTCGCAATGACAATTTCCTATATCGGGATTTGGGCAGCATTTAGAGAGTGCACTAAATGCTCGCAGGTTATATAATAGGGTAGGCCAATGGAGAGCAACCGCCCCCCATTCTCCAGGCCCTGTGCCCCCATCGGTAAACGACTAGACGTGGCTCGATAAGCTATAATGGTCAGGAGGGGCAATGGCTGTTATGAAATCCATTCTGATTATTGAAGACGAAAAGGATATCGTGGATTTAATTGCGTATCATTTGAAACAATCAGGTTTTTCTGTTATTTCGGCCCTGGATGGTCCCACGGGACTGGAAAAGGCCAGAAAGGAGCATCCCCGTCTCATCATTCTGGACCTGATGCTTCCGGAAATGGATGGAAAAGATATCTGCCGTTCACTTAAGTCAAATCCGCTGACTTACTCCATTCCTATCCTCATGCTTACTGCAAAGTCGGAGGAGACAGACCGGTTGATTGGATTTGAATTGGGAGCGGACGATTATGTGACCAAGCCCTTCAGTCCGAAGGAATTAGTTCTGAGAGTGAAGGCTATCCTCCGCCGGAAGGAAATGGATCAGGAGGGAGAGAAGATTATT
>DATHCH010000199.1:0-6660 GCA_035319625.1 Thermodesulfobacteriota bacterium | reverse complement strand
TGTGCCGGATTTGATAAAACATCAGCTCCGTCCCTTTGTCCAATTGAATGCTGAACCAATCCCATCCAACCTGGTATTCCCGGAGTTGAGAAGAGCCAAACTCATGGTCCATCCAGCTGATTCCTTGGACGGGAATCTCCTTGTTTTGCAGAAAGATTTTTCCTTCCGTTCTTAGGCGAGGGATGGAGTAATAATGCGAGGCATATCCCTCTCCTTCAGCTTTCTGGCTGATCCCATTTTGTCCATGCATGACCGGGTTTTTTCCAGGGATAAGCATTAGCTCAATTCCAAAAGTCTTGTCTCCGGCTTTGAGAACGTGGTTTTGCATCCCGGGAACTTTGCCTTCAACCGACCAATCCTCGATCCATATCCGGAAGGTCTCTTCTCCTTTTTTGTAAGGATAAGCTCCAGCCTCTCCCAGGCTTCCGCGACTGATCTTTTCAAGATATTCAAACTTTCCTTTTGATTCATCCGTGATGGCAAGATGGGCAAAATAGAGGTCTTGAATCGACCAATTCGATTTTTGATGTTTTGCTTCCCTGTTTAAGCCCGTCCTGAAAAAAGTGAGCTGGTAAGCATACGATTTCTTCTCTTGACTGTAAAGATGGCCGGAATAATACCACCACTCCGTTTTGAACTCAGGATGAGAAAAATGATCCTGCGGAAAAGAGAATGTTCTTCCCGGAAGCGCCCGCTTGAACTCTTGGCCAAAAAGCGTTGAATCAAAAAAAGCGAGCGCCAGGAGAATTATAGAACAACCGGTCATTGCGAGCCGAAAGCGAAGCAATCTCATCCTCCATTCCCTCACCCTTCCTCTCCATCCTTTCCCCTCTCCCCTGTGGGGAGAGGGATCGGGTGAGGGGTAAATTTTCTGCTATTGTAATTGAAAAAACGAAACAGAATCAAGAATTCTATAGACGATAAGGGAAAAAGGTGATAATTAAGTACACTTAGAAGGGCCGATCGGAAACGAATTGGAACTTCGTCTATTGATTGTTAGAGGGCTTTATAAATGTGTTTAGAAAAATTAAACATGAGTAAATCTGAATTGGCTGTATGGTTTAGTGCAGCCTTGACCCTGCTTGCAATATTGGTCGCGCTATTCAAAGAAGAATTACAGCGCCTTTGGCGTAGACCGGTATTAGATGTGTCTGTGAAAACTCAGCCACCGGACTGTCACATAAGTATGACAACATACCATGATCCAAAAACGGGTACTGTGTTGGCGAAAGGCAATTGCTATTATCTAAGATTATGGGTGCATAATAATGGGAATTCGCCGGCTACGAATGTTCAGGTATTCGCCGCTAGGCTTCTTCGGGAAACAACTTCAAAGAAGCCCGTAGAAGTGGGTAATTTCCTCCCTATGAACCTCAAATGGGCACACACAAAAGAAATATTCAGAGCCCGTATCGCTCCGAAGATGGGGCGCCATTGTGACCTGGGGCACATAGCCGATCCGAGATTGAAACATATCCATGACGAAACTAGAACCGATGTACCTCAAGATAAAACTGTTCTGTTCCTAGATCTTGAAGTGGCACCGCTTACACTTATTCATTTACTACAGCCAGGTAACTATGAATTAAGATTGATTATTGCTGCCGATAATCTCCGCCCAATAAAAAAAGTTGTGAAGATAGTGCATAGTGGAAATTGGTTTGACGATGAAAAAGATATGTTCGAAAAAGGTGTAAAGCTATTAATAGAATAAATATCTACGTCCTAATCGGTAACTTCACCGGATCGCCGATAAATTCGGCTCCCACTGATGCCCGGGGTTAGGTCAAATAAGAATGGGGACTGGATGAAACAGAAGACAAAAAGAATCATAGGCATCTCGTTTACGGTTTTGTTGGTTGTGGCTCTATGTGCCTGGTATTTTTATCCGGTTTACGTGTATAAATTTTTCTTCTATAGAGACGATAGTCTTAGAAAATACTTGGAAATAGCGCCGGTCGAAATCACTGCACTCAAACCACCTCCGAGAGAGTGGAACACCATTTCAATTGGTGGGCTGACCTTGAAGTTACCCATGTCCAGGTACAAACACATACGAGGGGAAAAAGGATATCTGCCTTATCTTTATTGCACCTCGGAAAAGGGATCATTAGGTATTATTGATATTGTTCCTCCGAAGGAGATTTTGAAGCTCGTGGAAGAAAAGAAGCTACCCTATCCTACGGTGCCTTATCAGGAGAGATTGGCTGTCCTTAAGTCGACTCCTGCGGACATATCGATTTTTAACTCAAGAAGCAAGAATAAAGATGCCTTACTGAACCAGATTCTCAAGGCGATAGGTGCTCCGATATATCGATTTACCAAGATACTGTCAGTCAACACCGGCACATTAAAAGCAATATGCACCATTTCAGAAAAGCAAAAAAAAGGCTACACGGCCAGAGCTGATGTATTTAGTCAAAACGAAGCTGTGTCGTTCTCCGTCATGCTGAAGGACTATAAAGAAGTTGCCCTGTTAGAAAGCGATCTATTTGGAATACTTGCCGGCATCAAAATGCCGGATCGTTTGCCAGACGAAGAGCAAGTCGGCAAAGATATTAAAAAGACTGTGAGCAAATTCAACAAGAGGACATGAGAAAGGCAAGCATCGGATCGCCGATAAATCCGGCTCCCGGTGAGCCGTCACATCAGGCTTATGTTGATTCAACGTCTTGGGGTGCGATAACCCATGTATTTTGATATAATTGGTAATATAGAGGAAATCCAAACCATTGCTGTGGGAGGAAGAATTCAAGATATAATGCGAATTCGCAAACAGTATGGTCCGGGCCGATGGCGCAAACTTAAAGGCGTGGCGAATGTTCGACTTCAGAGCGGAAGGATATGTAAGGCAGAAGTCCACTGGTACGAAGCCCACGGCATTGGCAGAAAGAAGATGAAAATCAAAAGGATACTGGAATAAAACCATGGGAAGAGAAAAAAAAGAACAGGTGTTTGCGCTTTGCGTTGAGAACAAGGACTGTGAGGATTTAGAAAAGCGTAAGATCTACAGGGTTTTGCCAGACGAGAAGGCGGAAAAAGAGGGATACTACAGAATCATCGATGAATCAGGCGAAGATTATCTCTATCCCCAGTCCTATTTCGTTCTTGTTGAGTTACCACGCGAAGCACAAGAAGCATTGAGGGTAGCAATCTAAGATACCCCATTTTGCCTAAATCCTTTGGGCCTGCGGCGGCTCTGTAAGTATTCGCTATATTGACTCATCCTGACGAACCGCCGTACACATAACCCTGGGTACCGGAATTGAGGCTGTAGAAAAGGCTACTAAGCAGATTCCTGGGTAAAAGGTGTATGGGTAGTCTATCTGCTTAGAACCGCTGCCGACAAGTTCCTTCTTATGCCCATCAAGTTCTGCTTTCATGGCAAAATGATTGATCAGTTAACAGATCATCCATGAAGGCTACGGCAAAAGGTCCCGGCGACCCTTAACTTTATCTGTTCGGACAAGAGACGCAGAGGATGATTGAGAATCGATTTGACCATGTTGGACTGAACGTCATTGATCTTGAGGCGAGCATTGCCTTTCTCAAGGATATGTTTGGATTCGAGGTCATCCAGAGATAGGATTCACCGAGGCAGGCCTTCGTCGGAAACGATGACGTGGCTCTTGGCGTGATGGAAGTCAAGGACTACGATTTCACAAAGCAAACGATGGCGCATATTGCCTTTCCATGCAGGAAGGAAGATTTCGCTTCTGTTGTCGAGCGGGTGAAGCGACTGAAGGCTCCTATTGTCTCTGGACCGAAAGCCCAGAGGAACGGTGAGACTATCCTGTTTTGTGACCCGTCAGGAAATATCTTCGAGGTGTGCTATCCACCTCTGAGAAAATAAGAGATAAAATCCATTCAAACTCGTGAGTCATCGAATTGCGCGTCCTATCGGTCCAGAGGGACGCCCCAGCAAGCGGCATGCCCCTGAGCTTTTGCGTTGAGGCTCTAGAAAAAAGCCAATCTCACTCGAAATCGATAAGGTTGGAAGGGAATTCGACCTCTTAGGGTACTCTCTATGGATGCTCCTCACCCTGCCCGAAATGGCTCTGCCTTTTTTATCTCTTGGAGGAACAGAGGGGGCGCACACCTAATTTAGTACACAACTGGTTTTTCGGGTCCAACTGCCGTATAATTTTTTCGTGCCGAACGCGCTCCTGATCCATTCAACTGAAAAATCGTTAGTAGTGGCCGAGCAGCCTGTCTCGGTCTTTCCGGTCTTGGGCGTGATTACGGTGGCAGCCCTCTTTCCCGAGAGTTGGGAAGTAAATGTCGCCGACGAAACGATCGAGAAGATCGACGTCGACCGCAACGTCGATCTTGTAGGTATCTCGACGCTCACCCTCAATGCCTCTCGTGCTTATGACCTGGCAGATCATTTTCGCAATAAAGGCGTACCTGTCTTGATGGGGGGCATGCACCCTTCGGCCATGCCGGAGGAATCTCTCCAGCACGCTGATGCTGTTGTTGTGGGTGAAGCAGAAGGGGTGTTCCATCGCGTTCTTTCGGATCTGGGAAATGGCAGGATGAAGGGAATCTATAAGAGTGAGGAGCTTCCGGATATTACGAAAGTGCCGCACCCGCGATTTGACCTCCTTCAACCCAAACACCGCCGCTTCATCCACTCCATCCAGGCCACGCGTGGTTGTCCTCATGACTGTGATTTCTGTTCCGTCACTCCCTTCTTTGGACACAAATACCGCCTGAGACCCGTGGAGGATGTCGTCCGTGACCTCCGGACTTCCCTCGAACAGGCCTCATCGAGAATGGTTTTCTTCGTTGATGACGATATTGGCGGCAATCCTCATTATGCGAAAGAAGTCTTTCGAGCCCTCATTCCTCTCAAGATAAAGTGGGGAAGTTTTGCTTCTGTTGCGTTCACAAGGGATCGTGAGTTGGTCGACCTGGCCGTAAAATCTGGCTGTATCGAGCTCTTCATCGGCTTTGAATCTATCTCCCAGGAAAATCTGGATACCTCCCGCAAATCGTGGGCCCGAGCGGATCGGATGACGGAGTATATCAAGATCTTCCACGACCACGGCATCATTGTTGAGGGCGCATTTATCTTCGGCCATGAAAACGATCAAAAAGATATCTTCCGGAAGACAGTGGATTTTGTCCAAACGGCCGGCATCCAGGTTCCTATATTCGGTATCCTCACTCCCTACCCGGCTACCCGCCTGAGAGCTAAACTGAGCAATGAAGAGAGGCTTTTACCCGAATCCTCCAACTGGCGGCTCTACGACGGTTCCCATGTCCTCTTCAGACCGGCCCATATGTCGCCCGAAGAACTGGAGGAGGGATTCCTCTGGGCCAAGAAATATTGTTCGGCACCGCGCTCGGTCTTCAGAAGGATGTTCCGAGCGCCGTGGACTCATTGGCTTATAGCCCTAGGACTCAATTTCTCGATGTATTTCGGCAGGACAAAACAGATCAGAGCGCGTTGGCCTCGCTCCAAAGGACGACTGGTCCGGCCAGGAGCATGGTAGAGCAAGATCCATCCGCGGATCGAGGAATGCTGGATGGAGTCACCTGTCTTCAAGTGGAGGTAAATCTATGACAGTTCGTATCGTGCAGCTTGGAAGCCCCCGTGCAAGCAACGAAGGGCTTCGCATTGGCACCGTCCGTCGGCCACCAAGAGGTGTTCCTAAGGGTGAATATGCGTCGCGTAATTACTATGATGTATGGCTCCCAAACCTCGCACCCAGTGAACAGCTTGTCAAGATCGGACGGTCGGCCAAGAATGAGACCAATTGGCGCTCTTTCATCAAACGCTACCGCTCGGAAATGAGCCGAGCGGAGAACAGCCGGGTTCTTGACCTGCTCGCTGCATTATCCCACCAGGCGAATTTTTCGGTGGGATGTTATTGCGATGATGAGCAGCACTGCCATCGCTCAATGCTTCGCCAGCTTCTCGCTGAGCGTGGCGCTTTAATCGCTCAAGACAAATTATTCGTCGGCAGCAAATGCTGACGCTACTCACCCCACCCGCACCCTCCCCCATCGAGGGGGAGGGAGAAGAGTGGGTGTTTAAACAATTCCCCCATCCACCACAATCGTTTGGCCGGTGATGTAGTTTGATTGGTCTGAGGCAAGGAAGAGGACAGCCCAGGCGACTTCTTCCGGCTTCCCGATCCTCCCGAGGCTGGAGGACTTGATGATGGCTCCGACCTTCTCCTTGGGCATCTTGGACACCACTTCCGATTCGATCAGACCCGGAGCCACGGCATTCACATGGATGTTGAAAGAGCCTAACTCTCGGGCCAGGGATTTTGTGAAGCTGATCATTCCTCCCTTGGTTGCCGCATAATTGACCTGGCCCGGAGTGCCCATGATTCCGCTGATGGAAGAGATATTGATGATTTTTCCCTTCTTCTGAGGAACCATCTTTCGAATCACAATCCTGCAACAATAAAAAAGGCTGTTCAGATTCGCTCTGAGAAGAGAGTCCCAATCCTCATCGCTCATCAACATAAGGAAGTTATCCCTGACGAGGCCCACGTTGTTTATCAAAATATCGATCTTCCCGTGTTGGGCGAAGGTCTCCTCCACCATTTCTTTTACCTGATCGGGCTGCGTGACATCCGCTTTAAACAGGCCGAGGCTGAGCCCTCTGGATTTGGCTTCCTCCTTCAAACGCTCTGCGGCCTC
>DATHCH010000198.1:0-13062 GCA_035319625.1 Thermodesulfobacteriota bacterium | reverse complement strand
CTCAGGCCAGTTCTAAGAACATAGGAATGTTGCCTTAGAGCACGCAGGGGAAATTTTTAACGCCTGAACTGGCTATCCACATTCTAAATAAAAGGAGACCAAGAATAAAGCAGAGAAAGATCAATTTTCAGGGGAAATCTGCTATAGCGATATCGATTTATGGCTTGATGACTTCAGGAGGAAATATTTGCTTAACCCATTAGTTGCGGGTCCAAGATTACTTTCCGTTGAATTTCTCTATTTAGGATGATCCCAAATTCCTATTCTTGCAGGGCAGAAAGCAGTTTTTCTACTTGATATTCGGATCTCTCTTCTGCTCCCTGCCACGCCTGAATGATGGAGTAACATCTTTGTAATTCTTGAACCACCGCATTGACAGGACGGAGAGGATCGGAGCCGATGGTCAGTGCGGCCACCATCGTCAGCCACCACAGCAGCTCCTCAAAGGCCTCTTTATTGAACCACCAGATATCGTTGCACTGGTTTACCTGCAAGAATTGTCTGACATCACTATCCCTCAACAATTCTTCGAATATCGCATAAGCTTGTTCCTGGCCGGATGGCTTCGACTCAAACCATTTTTGATGACTCGTAAGCCATTTGATGGCTGTCAATGAATTCCATGCGGCGGTTTCCTCCATCCCCAAGTCTCTTAGAACAGCAAGGATCGGTTTCCTGAATCCCCACTCCTCAATCCAGGTATGACTTTGCCCTGCAAAGTCCCTTTGATTGATGACCTTCCCGAGAGCATGGACAAACAGCCAGGCGAAGAGGGTTGCCCAGGTGGTTGTTGAGCCCGTCAGCTTCTTGTGCAGGTATTCTGCCGCGGCTTTGACTCCTTTTGGCTGTAGCTGCGGGTAGCGACTGGTTAAGACGGGCAAGTACAGGATGGCCTCCAGTTTACGCCGAATCTCTTGGACGATCGCCGTCTCATCTTCTCTCCCCCCGCTGAGGTTTTTGGCTTCTTGAAGGAGGCGAGTCATTTTTTTCTCTATCTCTTCCATCAGTTTTTGATCGAGTTGCTGAGCCTGTGGTTGTGTGACGCGTGCCTCCATCAAGCGGCGGAACGTGTCCACATTGAGCAGGCCCTTGAGCGCATCGTGCAGAGGTTTGAGCAACATCTCTTTCAGTGCGTCTTCGATACTGGGTACTCCGCGGCCATTCAGACCATTGGCTACTTGGGCATAGTGATGCCATTGATTATCCCGGACTTCTCTAAAATCGATGAATACGTGATACTTGTAAGCACCCAGCTCCACATACAGCCCCCTTTTGCACAATTCCTCGCTGCTGCGAATGTATTCCAGACCGGTTGCATTGTCGCGGAAAATGGAGAAATAGGCTCGGTCATCGTGCAACCCGAGGCCTTCTCCCAAATTTTTCTGAATCAACGCACGCACATCCCCCTCACCGGCCTTGATCGAATAGGCGACGGAGGACCGGACCCACCCCCGGGCGGACTCATATTTGTTGTGGTAGATGATTAACGATCGCTCATCGCCGCTTCGATTGGAGTAAGCAAATACGTTCTCATTGACGTAGCCTTCCGGAGCAAAAAAATCATAGAGCAAGAAATTTTGCACGTCTGAAAAGTGATGGCGGCGCTTCATCAGCGGAAAAATCTCTCGTTCATGCCGTCGGGTCAGTTCCTGGTCCGGCTGTTCATCCCATTTGGCATACCGGTACTCCATTCCATATTTTTCGTTGAACCCTTCGATCTGGCCATGAGCGAACATGGGGAGCCCGGGCAGTGTCACCATCATGGCGCACACGCCAAAGTATTTGTCTCCCTTGCCAAATTGAGTAACAGCGGTCTCTTCATCAGGGTTGCTCATAAAATTGACAAATCGTTTGAGGACTTCAGGGTTGAATTCGAGAGTATTCTTCATCACGGAGCGGTATTTGGCGTTTTCTTCGTCCTTCAGCATATTCATGAAGGCACTGTTGTAAACGCGATGCATCCCTAAGGTTCGGACAAAGTATCCCTCGAGCAACCAAAAGGCTTCGGCCAGCAGTAACGTGTCAGGCGCTTCCCGAGCGACGCGGTCCACCACCTGACGCCAGAATTCTTCGGGCATGAAACGGTTGAATTGTTCTTTCGGCATGCCGTGTTCCGCTCGAGAAGGAATGGCTCCGCCTGTGCCTGGTTCTGGAAACCACAACCGTTGATAATGTCGCTTCGTCAGGGTCATGGCCGCATCGAAACGGATGATAGGAAATTTTCGGGCAACGCTAAGGATCGTTTGAATAACTGCCTCTCTTACGTCGGGGTTCAGGTAGTTCAGCTGGGCCGTATCATTCCAGGGCATTCGGGTCCCATCGTTGCCATGATAGATGAATTTTTCGCTCCCGTTTCTTCGTTCCACCCTCTTGAAGACCACGGCTGCGTCGCTCCGGTCGAAATAGTGATCTTCGAGATAAATCCCTACCTCCCCGTGCCACGAGAGATCCGGTCCGCCGAAGCGATAAGCGGGGAAAGGGCTGTAATCCAGGGAAATGAACCACTCTGGATGTTCGATCGTCCACCTGGAATCAATTCCCACATGGTTAGGCACCATATCGCTTGCCATGCGAATGCCCCGGCTCCACGCCCGGTCTTTTAAATTCTGAAAGGCTTCTTCGCCTCCGAGGTCGCCTGCGATCTCGTAGTCGAATAGGGAATAAGCCGAAGCTACTGCATCGGGATCGCCCATCCGCTCTTTGATTCTTTTGGAGGCAAGGCTTCTCTCCCACACGCCGATGAGCCACAATCCGGTGAAGCCCCAACGGGCTAAGAGGTTCAGTTCCTCATCAGGAATTTGATCGAGCCGGTAGATGGAGCGCCGGTACTTTCTGGAGAGTTGATGAAGCCACACATAAACATTCTTTGCGATAAGAACCAGCCTCGGCATCCAGTCGAGGTCAAAACTAAAGCGTTCCGGCTCCTCCTCCATCCCAAAAAATTCATAGACCTCCGCAGGAGCACGGCCCCAAAAGGCCATTCTCCGCCATTCCGCGATTTCTTCCTCTTTGATCAAGTCGAGGCTGCTGAGAAGCCGTAAGAGATAGGGACCCAGCAAATAGCCCCATTTTTCCCGGATGTATTTCAGCTGTCCCGAAAGTGAGTGGGGAGCAGCGAGCGCAGGACTGCGAAGCATGTCCACCAGGTTCTGATGATCTGGGCCGAACAAGGGCTGATGATCAAAGAAGGAACGGAGGGCTTCGATGATTTGGACGTAAGATGTATCTTTTTCCAGCGTGGTGTCATCGAACAACTCAATAAAAGGAGTAAAGGCCGGATTCGTGTTGGCGAGCCAGAGCATCAGCATTTCTTCCAGTACGATCAAGCGGTGAGGGGTCCCCGCTGTCTCTCCTCCCAAATACGTATGGAGATCCACTTCATGGCGATAGACAGCCACCGTTGGAAACTCATCGCTAAATTTCCGAAGAGCCTCATCCACTTTTTGCTTGCCCAGGTTCTCATCCAGCCAACTCAGGGCCTGTTGCACCACCTGTGCATTCTTTTCGATGCGATACAGGCCCACCACGTAATGAAGGATTTCGTCGATCAACCCCATGGCATTGATCTGGCCGGCTCTGACAGCCTTGTCGGGGAAGACGATCAAATCCCTTTTTTCATTCATCCTCTGGGCAAATAATCTTGCCGCATGGAAGTTGGGAAGGATGACATTTCCGCTAAGGGAGAACAGGGAAGCATCAAATTGGTAGTCATCCCTTGCCTTCCGGGAGATATGAAACTCCATCACCACAGTGCCCTTCTTTTGTGTCATAGTATCAAATATAGGCTATTCTCCTGATGGACTCAAGGGGAATGATGATAACAGGGTATTGCCTCACTGAGGCGCGGATTATATCTTCCGATCGGGTAGACGAAGCAGAAGTGCTTGCACTTAATGCCCTATGCCAAGAGAGAAAATCACCATTGACTATCTAGACGGCTTGTATTAAGAGAGGACTTGGATATCGATTCCTGGGTGGGAGGCATGAGAAAAAAAATACTAAAATTTTCGCTCGCTCTTGTCCTGTGCTTACAGTCCATCAACGCTTTTGGCACGGACTGGGCTGATATTCAGGCCTTTCTCATCAAGAAAATCTCCTCCAGGTCGTCTTTCTCGATAAGCGGATCAGAATTTGGTAAATCTGTCTCTGCCATGGACAAATCCGCCAGAGAGCAGGCCATCCTGAGCCAAATTATCAAAGGCAACCTTCCTGATTTTTTGAGAAGGTTGAAACCTGTCCAGCTGGTTCAAACGTTTGGGGAAGGAAAAACAGTGACCGCAACGATTTTTGTGATGCCGGACTACCTGGCCATCGGTTCAGATCGGGACTTCCTATTGATGCCGATGAGCTGGTTTACGGCAACTGAAATAGCGGTCCGCTTGGGTTTCATCCTGCCTACGAAAAAAATAGTGGATGCGATTTTCGAACAATCTGATTTCCACCTTGCGCCTGACCCGATGCCTCCGGGCTCCCGGATGAGATCCGTGGCTTACTTCTCGGAGCACAATCGAATGATCAAAGAACAACGCCTTGCCTTGGGCTGCCCGTTGGGTGCGTTGATCTCGGGCCACAAGAAGGATGTGGTGCTGACCAATCGGCTGCGTGAAACCATTGGGAGAATCGCCATCTACGGCTGGCATCGCCTCTCGGGGATTCCGATTCAGCCCCTCACCATCGTCCACGGTGCGAATTATGCCGATTACAGCCACGGTATTCGTCTGATCAGCAACGTGGTCCTGATCGACGGCCAACCCCGATCTATTTATGAAGTTTTAGAAGATCCAAAGCTTGCGCCGATATTGAGCGACGAAGGACCGATCCGAAAAGTGTTACAGTTGATGGGCATTCATCATCCCTATCCAACCCAACCCGTTCCAACATCTTTTTGAAACTTACCGGTGTAATCCCTCAGTCATGATCGGAAATCCTATCCCGAGGATCGGAGTGGTCTCTCCGGAGAAAACCCGTGGCTTCGCCCCGAGGCGAGCTTGAAGCGGCACATTTTAGCGATGATCGAAGGCGTAGATATCCTGAAAACACGCCCCTCCAGCACCACTCTCCAATCCCTTTTCCTTTGATAATCCGCAATTTCAAGATTTAGAAGGGGAGACCACTTCGATCCCACTGTGCCCGAGGCTGAGGGGTTACGTACCGGCTTCTTCTAATCTTCATTGATCGTTTTACAGCAGCGGAAACCAAGATGATAGTTCTCATGGCTGTGGGGATCCATGACCCTGGTGCCGTGCCAAAAGGGCGCTCGCCAGCGGCACCAATCGGGATGGGCATAGATCGTATCGAAAACGAACCAGCTGCCTTTCATCTCCGTATATCCCAGCTCCAGGCTGCCCCGACTCGCCATTTGGCTCTCGTTTAGAGGAAGGTTCATGTGTTCCGCTGCGTTTCCATGCAGATCGTAGACTCCCAAGGCGCTGTGGCAGTCGGGAAAACTTCCGGAAGGAAACGTATTCGATCCGCATCCCGTCCAGCTCCCTCCATTACAGCCGGGGGTTTTGAAACTTGAAGAAGCACATATTCCCTTCTCATAGTAGTCGCCGTAAGCCCAAACCTTGTGGGCGCTATATTTTTCGTTGTGAGCCTCCCGCATTCTTGCGATCGCTACATTGGGGGAAACCCCTTTGGCAAGGTCGAAACGGTAATCAGGCGGTTCGAGTGCACCCGCGCAAGCCCCTTCCCATTCATGGGCATCGCAGAGTCGCTTGCCCATGGCCCGACAGATGAGCGCCGCTTCGCGGGCGCGCACCCAAACGACCGGGTAGACGCAGGGGATATCGGGAAACTCGAATTGATCGATACAGGCCTTGGCATCTCTTGCTTTTTCAGTGGCTGGATTATAGAGCGGCGCCATGTACTTCCCCTTGCAAATCTTCTCAAATTCGCTATTCTCATATCGGACGCCTAACCGGTCCAACTTTTCTTGGCACGCTTGCGGGGTCATCGGATGTCGGGTGATGGCCGGGTTTCCCTGACCGATGTACCCGGATTCGCGAAAGATGGTGCGAATTGAATCCATCTGCCTCTCGGACAAGCCATGGATGCGTTGAAGCTCTTCGAATAAGACTTCGTTATTCTCTTTGAGAGACTGGGCGACAGGGGAGGATAAAAGAAAAACGAGGGGACACAAAAGTGCGAGAATGCTTGTTGCCCCAACTCGAAATTTTCTCATGGTCTCTCCTTTCGTGTCAGGTAGAAAAAATCTCTGTCACCTGAATACCCGAGAAAACGTGGGATATATTTTCCCTTCACAGACATATCAACTTCACTCATTCCCCGGATCAGATGTTGGACATAAAGGTTTGAACCTTCCTTTTTATAGATAGCCAGGTAGGTGTGCTCCAGGGCGTTCATGTCCAGAAGCATGGCGTAACGGCATTGGTAAGCCTGAAAGACGCGCGCCATGGCTGACGGCGTTGCACTCCAGAAGAAAGCGTAGAGAAGATATCTCCTCCCCTTGAACTCTTGGAAGGCGAGACCCGAACGCATTGTGCGCAGCTTCTTGTTTGCAGAGCCCGACCAATTTCCGTCTCCCCATCGGGCCACGAACGGACCCGGAATGGACATCTGGGTAGCCTGACCAAATTCGACGATGATCGGGACGCCGTTCTGGCGGGCATACCGAATTCTTGGAAGGAGATGATCGTCTCGTTCCGTCCAGGTCTTCATATCCACCCATCCGTCGTCGAGCGCATAAACCGTGGCGAGTCCGGGCTGAAGCTTGCTGAATATAACGCCATTTTCCAGGAAGCCGTAGTGACTGCCGTGATTCTTGAGAGCCAACTCTCCATAGGTGAACGCTGCGTGAACGCGCTTGAATCCTCCGGTGAAGGTGGCTACGGTTCTGCTTTCATCCATCGGATTGACGAGACCAGTCGAAACTAAGGGAGCAATGCTGCCAATGCCATCGGGCCCGGGAAGAGATTTATCCATCATTTGCTCGAGGATATGATCAGACCATCCGACTCTTGGGTGTTCTGTCCCGAGGGCGTACTTCAGGCTGAACTGATCGAGATCGAAAGCCACAAGATACGCAAGTCCTCCTGATTCAATGCTGTCCAGACTGCTCACCGCTTTCCTGAAGCTGTGCAGGATTTCGGGCGTAATCCCCTCTGGGACGATCACACTGACGTAGATGCCCGGATTTTCCTTGACCGCATACCAGGATCCAAGGACCATACTGTTTGAACCTGATTCTTGAACTTCAATGCCGAGGTCATTCGGTTTGACGCTTCGATTGGTTTTCTTTGCGTCTAACAAGGCCGCCGCGGGCACATCTTCCGTCTTCCTCTGAGGCGGGCCCTCCACGGGCTTTGACTCAACTTTCTCTTCAGCCTTTTGTTCGTAGAGATACTTAAAAAATGTGTCGCGCACAAACCCCACAATTTTCTCCCCGCCGGGCACCTCGTCCCGCAGGACATCGGTCACTCTCTCTATTTCTGTTCGATGTCCTTTCACCCGGTTGCGCAGGTAGAGCCTTCCCCCGCAGACAGGGACATAAGCGGCACCCGTCCTCTTGGCG
The DNA here is from genome assembly GCA_035319625.1 of Thermodesulfobacteriota bacterium. GTDB lineage: Bacteria > Desulfobacterota > BSN033 > BSN033 > UBA1163 > UBA1163. Next base: position 5,528 of record DATHCH010000198.1, on the reverse strand, counting down.
CCTGTCAGACCAGGGGAGGACTTTCCTCCCCAAAGGTTGCAGGCATATCTACTTTCCTTCTCAACGATAAGAAGACCGTCGGGATCGTTGTTGTCCAGCAAGAATCTTTGAGTCCGGGGATGAGCATTCTCTAAGTGATAATCTTCCTCCGGGCCACCTCGCCAGTTGAGCCGGAGCACGTACCACGCATTGATACCGGGGTTTAGATTGATAAGGGTGGCAAGACCTTCTTCACCCCCTGCCCCTTTAATTTTGACCGAACTCGTCTCACGAAAGGGCTGCAGGTCGATAATCGTTTTAGAAACGTGAGGTACATCGTGCTGGCTTCCGGTGTGAGTTTCTCTCTTGTCCTCTGCCCCGGAGGAAGGTGTCCATTGGCTGCAGACGATTGCCATCACAAGGGATAAGAGGCCAAGATGAAATAACCGCATCCCGTTCTCTTTCCGGTGATGATTCATTTCGCTCTCTTGGAATATCAATTTCATTATCTTGAATAAGACCCCCTATTTACGATCCCGAGGCAGTGAAAGAATTCGAGGAGGCGGGCGAAGATATCTCCAAAGTTTTACAAATGCGGTTCTTTGAGAGGGTAAAGCTAACAAAAGCCTGTCTATGGTCAATAGCTGCTAAGTTTTTCATTGTAAGCAGTAAACATTAAGAGGTGCCGCTGTAAAACTTTATCCGACATCCTCACCCGCCCTTTTCAGGGAGATGGGGTGAACAACAGCCGGGGGATCTTTTACTTTGCGAGCAGCAAGACGACAGCCGCCAGTAAGAGGACGACCCGACTGACCCGATCCCGGATGGTGAATACCAACGGGTCATCGTGCATTGTGCCGCGGTGAGCCACCAACCAAATATAGCTGATCCAGTATAGCAGCAAAGGACATAAGAGCCAGACAAGGTAATGCCGGGTGTAGTGGATTTCTGCGACACCGCTGGAAATGTAGATAGCGAGAACGAGGACGGCCACGTACCCGCTGCCGCTTCCTAAAGACGCAAGGAGTTCCTTATCCACAATCTGGTAGCCTCGAACTTGTACTACCCCGCTTTCGGCCTCCATGGTTACCAGTTCAGCATAGCGTTTCACAAGTGCGAGGCTCAGAAAAATGAAAGTTGAGAAGGCTACGAGCCAGGAGGACGGCCAGATGGAAATAACGGCCGATCCGGCCATAACCCGCAAGGTATATAGACCGGCAAGGACAATTACATCCAAGAGGACGATCCGCTTTAGGTAAAAAGAATAGGTTAGGTTTAAAACATAGTAGATGACCAGCGTTCCAAGGAAAGGCAAGGGCAAGAGCAAGCTCACAACAAGGCTGAGGCCGAGCAGGAAAGGGGACAATCCCAAGCCCCAGAGAAGCGAAAGTTCGCCTGTGGCAAAAGGTCGCTGCCTCTTTCGAGGATGATGCCGATCGGACGGAAGATCCAAAAGGTCATTGACCAGATAGACACTGGAGGCACACAATCCAAAGGCCAAAAAAGCCAGAAAGGTCTTTCCGAGCAAGTCAAGTTCAAAGAAACGGTGGGCCATCATTAAAGGGACAAAGACCAGCAGATTTTTTAGCCACTGATGGAGACGCAAAGCCTGCAGATAAAACCTTAATTGTCTTTTCGGGCTACGGAAGACCTGTTCGATCTCTGTGACACCGGCAGTTGTGCGAAATAAACTCCTTGTGGGATTGACGAGGATGGCCTTGCGCGCGGATGACCAGACGGCGAGATCCCGCCGGCTATTGCCAGCATAATCGAAATATTTTTCGCCAAACTCAGCGATCAGGCAATTCCGTTTGCTTTGACCTGAAAGATTAATGGTTCCGTTGCTGGCAAGTATCCTGTCAAAGATTTGCAGGTAATCGGCTACCTGTTTGGCAATTCGTTCGTCAGTCCCCGTTGCCAATACCAGTTGACGTCCCTGAGCACGTTGGATCTTCAGATGATCAAGAAGTTCGTGATGGTAGGGTAAGAGACTTACATCAAGGATCACGCGCTGACTGATTTGCCGTTTAAAAAAGGCCTTTCCCCTGAGAAGCCAGAAAGGGAGAAGAAAAACATAGAGAGGGTTTTGCCCAATCAGCGCGAAAAAGGCTTCTGCCAGCGAGTCTGTTTTGATCAACGTCCCGTCGAGGTCGACAACGAGGGGAGGAGAGGTCTCCTGCTGGTTCGCCAATCCGCCTGTCTCGAAAGAACGGACTTCTTGCATAGAGATAGCCCTTCTGCTACTCACCGGGGTGGCTGGCGAAGAATTTGCCCCACTCGCTATTGGCTTCTAAAACGTTCATGAGACGTTTCCCCACCAAAGGCCACCATAGCCAGTCATGATAGATGTATGAGCCGAGGATAAACAGATAGACGAAGGGGGTACGGAAAAAGAGCTTTTGAAATCTCCTTAATGGACTAAACCAGAGGAGGTCTCCGACACGACTTGCCAGATTGTCTCCCACCGAGAAGTGAAAGTTCAGATCTGAGATGTCTTCTCCGAGTACCTCGATTTCTTCAATCTTCCCGACGCCAAGTCCATCTTCGTGAGCAAGGCGTATATAGTCGATCTTCATGGGTTCGAATCCCATGATCTTAGCTGCGACGGCATCGATCGCCACCGAATCGGAACTTGCAAGCATTAAGCCTTTCTCTACAGGAATCATGGTGCGCGGCCCCGGCCCGTTCCCGCACAAGGTTGCATCCATGACGGCGAACATCCCGGGATGGATCTCCTTTTGAATCACCAGAAGATCGACAAGCGTTTCGTGGATGACACTGTGCGTGTAATGGCGACGGGTGGTGAGGAGCCCACCAAACGCATTTTTCATGGACCCGGTGATCGTCGTATAGATGTGGCATTTGGCGGTGGGGAGGTGGACGATGTTTTTCCCGCGGAAGAAGCTTGGTACTTTTATACCTTTTGGGAAAATCTGGTCCAGCGCTCTCATTCTTGCTTTAGGACGGTAGATCTCCCAGGTGATCTGCTGGGGCAAAAAGTTGTATTTTTCCGGGATACCATGTTGCCGGTAAATGGGTTCCAACTTGTTTAAACGTTCGCCCTTGAAGGGATCGGTGACCACCGTATTATTGTGGACTGCCACGAGATCGGAAAACCCGGCTGCTTTGAGACCCCGAATGACGCCTTCCAACTGCCAGGGAGTCGTGTTGGCGGAGAGAAAGGGAAAGTGCCATGAAATATTGTCTTTCAGAATAGTGGTTGTTTGAGCCTTCAACGCCTCTCTTAGCCTGGCCATCTCCATCAGCTTAAGGATATCTTCGTAAACCCTTTGAGGCGTTGTTCTCAGAATCGCAACCGTCGCATTCTTCAATTTGATATCCTCTCCTTGGTTATACCTTTTTGCCGTATCACCAATGTATCGTTTCCTGAATGCAAACAGAGGCTAAATGCCTCAGAGAAAATTGGGAGAATCAATAGTATTTGTAGCATACAAGAATTTATCCTTTCAATGGAAAGGGGGTAAATGGGGGAAATCCCGTATTCTATTATGATAAATGCCTTATTTTTAGGCCCCTGAATTAAAACGCGTCAAATCCCACCAAAAAAATTCAACTCCTCAAAACGAAATGGGGACTGCTGGAGGGGCACAGATGGAAGTGATCGATCATTTGAATAAGAAACCAAGAAAGGATCATCTCAAATCGAATTCTGATAACTTAACAAACCTAAGACCACGGTTCTTCAGTTCCGGGATAGCTGCGATCACTCCTTTTGCTGTTTCTCCTTCGGGGTGATTCATGTGCATGAGAATGATGGAGGCAGGAGCGGAATGGAGTAAGGCTTCTTCGACCTGCTTCTTTGAATATGTGGCTCCCGCATCTCCCCGAATGCTAAAATTTACCACCTCATACCCCAAGGCACTGGCCATCTCTACACAGATTTCATCGCTGTAGGCTGCACCAGGCCGATAATATTTTGCCCTTCGACCGGTCAGGTTAAGAATTTTTAGGGCATTCCCTTCTATCTCGTCATAAATTTCTCCCACACTTTTTGTCCCTTTTATCCCGTAAACAGAGCGGCCAGTCGCTGAACATGGCCTATGTGTCAAACCGTGATTTTCAATTTCGAATAGAGGATTACTCGATAGTGTTTGGAAAATTTCAGGATTCGCATTCATCCATTTTCCGCTGATGAACAACGTCGCGGGAATCGCCTCGCCCGTCAAGAAGTCGATTAATTTAGCATCATATCCACTTCCCTTCGGGCCACCGCAGGCATCGAAGGTCAATGCAAAAACTTTCTGATTAGTGTTTAGTCTGGTTTTCACTCCCTTGACGACCTCTCCCCATTCTTGGGGGACCCGGCCGGAGAATTTTCCGATAATCTGTTCTTTTGTTGGTATTTCTTGGGGCCATACCGATTCAGTGGTCCAGAGGAAAAAGAGGAGGGTGTAGATTAGAAGCTTCAAAATCATGTTACCTTGATATCTATTCATGCCTCTTTTCTAACCTGAAACAGCCTTTCCGTTCAATCCCCTTCGTCTTCGGCTCTCGATCGAGCTTACACGGAAAACTGAGCGGAATACACGTCCCTGAAGCAGACAACCAAACTCATGATTTCGAATTATTGAAACTAAGAAGTCGGCATTAAGATCAACCTTGGGAGAGCATTGGAATCCCCGCACAAGACTTCTTGCTGAAATCTGCAAGAAATCATTTTGCTCTAATGGTGCAGATTTCAAACCGCAATCGACAAATTCCATTGGCTGCGTTAATACCTTAAACAAATTGAATTGCCTGATTGACAAATGTCACATTTCATGATAAGCAAGTTACCAGTAACGACTCACCTAAAAAGCCAACGCCGGGATAAGTTCGGCTTTTGGATTGGAACTATGAAAAATACTATGAATAAATCGACAGGGATAATCCTGCCAATAGTTCTCTTCTTTTTGTTCTCCTATGCCTCCGCTCAACAAAAACAGGATGAGCCTAAGGATGCTAAGCTCTACATCGATCGTGGGATTGCCTACGAGGAAAAAGCTCAATTCGATCAGGCCGTCGATGATTTCACCAAGGCCCTTGAGATAGACCCAAAGAGTGCTGATGCCTACTATCATCGTGGAATTGGCTATGTGAAAAAAGGCCAATATCGTTGGGCGATCGATGATTTCAATAAGGCCCTTGAGATAGACCCAAAGAATGCTGGTGCCTACTATAATCGAGCAACTGCCTATTACTTTAAGAAAGAATACGACAAATCTTGGAAGGACATTAAAAAGGCAGAAGATTTGGGCTACAAAATTCCTTCTAAATTTCTTGAAAATCTTCGCGACGATTCGGGAAGACGGAATTGAGGAAAGAGCAAAACGCTTTTTCTTAATTCCTTTTCTATCTGCTTAGCATACGCACTTTCGACCCGTAATCTTCGATTCTTGAATATAGTCCCCAGTAATGACTTGCAGGTGAACTGCGCAGTCGGTTTAAGTTGTGAAATTCGGCCGCAATCCTTTTACAGATGGGGAACGTCCGAGGGGTCGTAGTCAAGTTTGTTAAGTCAGTGCGGTTTGGTTTCCGACCAAACTCCC
>DATHCH010000197.1:0-17867 GCA_035319625.1 Thermodesulfobacteriota bacterium | reverse complement strand
GCACTGCGCCGGCCTGAAAGGGGCGAACAGCGAAGAATTCGACTCCCACACGCCACACCCTGTGATCTATCTCATCGAGGAGTGGGTGGATCGCAATCAGGTTGTTCAGAAACGGACCTGCGATTCGGAAAAGGGTGGTTCGATGAGGCTGGGATCTTATCCTTGCCGGCTCGAAGAAGGAAGTTTGGCTCTTGAGGCTTATAACAAAAAATTGATTAGCGAGCGGCACCGCCATCGTTACGAATTTAACAATGCCTATATGGATATTTTAGGAAAATCAGGAATGGTATTCAGCGGCACCTCTCCCGACAAAGGGCTTGTCGAAATTATCGAGTTGAAAGGCCACCCCTGGTTTCTCGGATGCCAGTTTCACCCAGAATTCAAATCGAAGCCGATGGATCCTCAGCCTCTCTTCAGGGAGTTTATCAGGGCCTCTATTCGACGGGGGAAGAAAACAAAAGTTAAGGGAAAAGGGAGAGGGTTGAAGTCATACACGGATCGTAAAGGGCATGAGCATTAAACGATAAGCCTTAGACAATGAATGGTTTGTTATCTTTCCTGTTCATAGTCATCGTTCATCGTGCCAAGTTAGAAAGGAGACCTGTATCTTTGGATATCGTTAAAGAGGCCAAGCGGGTATTGAAGGTAGAGGCTCAATCCATTCTTGATTTGGCAGATCGGGTGGATGAGAATTTCTCAAGGGCGGTCGAGTTACTGTATCATTGCAAAGGCAAAGTCGTGCTCATGGGCATGGGGAAATCGGGACTGGTAGGCCGAAAGATCTCCTCCACTTTTGCCAGCACGGGGACGCCCTCTTTTTTTCTTCACCCTGCAGAAGGGCTCAACGGAGATTTTGGGATGTTGGCCAAGGAGGATGTGATCATCGCCATCTCCAACAGCGGAGAGACCCGAGAGCTCTTGGAAGCCCTGCCTCTCATCAAGCGGTACGGAAATCGCTTGATCACCTTCACTGGAAACGTCAGCTCTACGCTGGCAAAGGCCGGAGACGTGAACGTCAATGTCCATGTGAAAGAGGAAGCTTGCCCATTTGGTTTGGCTCCTACCGCCAGCACTACAGTGACCCTCGCCCTGGGAGATGCCTTAGCCATCGCCCTCATGGGGAAGAGGGATTTCAAAAAAGAGGATTTTGCCATGCTCCACCCTGGCGGTGCGCTGGGGAAGAAGCTTCTTCTGAAGGTGGAGGACCTGATGCATGTCGGAAAGGCATTTCCAATGGTCTCCGAGAAGACGTTGATGAAGGACGCAATTTTTGAGATTACCTCAAAACGATTGGGAGTGACCGCGGTCTGTAACGCAGAGGGGCATCTGGTCGGCGTGATTACGGACGGGGATTTGAGGCGGGCCTTGGAAAAGTTCAGCGATCTTTTCAATCGGGAGGCCTCTGAGGTGATGACGAAGAACCCAAAGTGGATTGAAAAGGATGCCCTGGCGGCGAAGGCCGTACAGCGGATGGAGGAGCATTCGATTACCTCTCTTTTTGTTTTCGAGAAAGCCGGGGATAAAGTCCCCGCGGGGATCATTCATCTTCACGACCTGCTGAAAGCAGGCGTGGTGTAAAGAGTTCGGAGTGATTAGTTCGGAGTTCGGAGATAATGAAACTCCGAACCCAGGGCTCAAATATGAAAAGACTTAAGTTTGCCATATTAATTGCGATTCTGTTGATTGGTGGGATTGTCCTCGCCAGTCTTTGGGCAAACCTCCGGGAGAGAAGGGCTTCGGAAGCCGTGGAGAAGGTTCCGAAGGTTTCCACCGGAGGGGCTGATATGAGGCTGGAAAAGGTTCGATTAGTCGAGGATAAACACGGTCAAAAGACTTGGGAGTTGGAGGCGAATTCTGTTCGGCAATACGAGGAACAAAACATGATGGTTTTAGAGGATGTAAAACTGACCTTTTACGGGAAAGAAGGACGGATCTTCTATCTCACCAGCAAGCAGGGAAAGATTTATCAGGACTCGAAAAATGTGGACTTGATAGGCGATGTCGTGCTTACCTCGAACGACGGATATCAGCTAAAGACACAATCTGCCTCCTATCATCATTCGGAGAAAATCGTGAGCACTCCCGATCCCGTGGAGATCGAAGGGGAGCAGATTCGAATGACAGGCAAAGGGATGCTGGTTAATGTGGAAGCCAAGACGTTTAGACTTCTCAGCCAGGTAAAGACGCACCTGATAGGGAAAAAGAAGGTATGAAGATAAACAGGGCGATCCGTCTCCTCGTCATTCTATTTTCGCTTCTTTTCTTTTTCGTCTCCGGGCAGGCGCAGGAAAAGAAGGGGAGCGGAAAAGGCGGGGAGAGAACCATCAAAACCGATAAGGGTTTTGGATTTACTACCAGTCGTGCCCCCATCGATATCGCCTCCGACACGGTGGAGGCGGATCAGAAACAGAACAAGGTTACTTTTCAGGGAAATGTGGTAGCGAAACAGGAGGACGTCACGCTGTATGCCAATACGCTGGTCGTGATTTATGATCCCGACACGAAACAGATGAAGGAGGTCATCGCGATCGGCAACGTGAAGGTCGTCCAATTGGATCGCCGGGCTACCGGCCAGAAGGCTACTTTTGATCAAGACAAGAATAAGGTGATTCTGGACGGGGACGCGGTGGTTCGTGAAGGGACGAATGTGGTCCGGGGGGAGCGGATCACCTTCTACGTCGAGGAGGAGAGGAGCGTGGTCGAACCGGCGAAGGGAGGGCGCGTCAACACCAGCATTACTCCACCGCCCAAAGAGGAAGGAGAGGGCAAGAAAAAATAGTTTTGAGTTATGAGTTCGGAGTTCGGAGTTTTTAAATCTCCGAACTAAATTACTCCGAACCAAGAACTGGGAGTAAAATGTCGCGTATATTATGTGAGAGTTTGATCAAGTCATTTCGTCATAAAAGGGTTGTGGATTCGGTGAGTATCGATATCCAAGGGGGAGAAGTGGTAGGATTGTTGGGACCCAATGGCGCAGGAAAGACGACCATTTTTTATATGATCGTCGGGTTGTATCAGCCCAACGGCGGGAAGATCTATCTCAATGATGAGGAGATTAGTCATCTTCCCATGTATTTGAGAGCGAGAAAAGGAATCGGGTACCTCCCTCAGGAGCCATCGGTTTTTAGAAAACTGACGACCGAAGAGAATCTGATGGCGATTTTGGAGACCCTTCCGCTCTCCAAAGAGGAGAGGAAAGATAGACTGGAGAAACTCTTAAACGAGTTGGGACTCTTCTCACTGCGTAAACAGAAAGCCTACGTCCTCTCGGGAGGCGAGCGCAGACGGGTGGAGATTACACGGGCCTTAGTGCTCTCACCTTCTTTTATTCTTTTAGATGAACCCTTTTCAGGGATTGACCCCATCGCCGTTTTGGATATCCAGGCCATCATCCGTCAATTGAAATCAAGGGGGATTGGAATTATAATTACAGATCATAATGTTCGAGAAACACTGGGAGTTTGCGACCGGGCGTATATCCTCAACGAGGGACGGATCTTGGAGGAAGGAAGCCCCGAGAAGATCGCTCAAAGTGAGAAGGCGAAGAAGATCTATTTGGGAGACGGGTTCGAGTTAGGGGTTAGACGCCTCAGTCAAAAGGAAGAGAAAAAGAGTGTAGGGTCCCCGGCACAGGGGAGATTATGGGAGTGAGATGGCCTTAGAGATCAAACAGACGCCTAAGCTCGTTCAACAGCTGGTGATCACCCCTCAACTCCAGCAGGCGATCCGACTTCTCCAATTAACACGTCTTGAGCTGGTAGACCTGATCAGCCAGGAGATGAAGGAGAACCCACTCCTGGAAGAGGTGGAGGAGGGGAAGGAACTGGCAGAGGGCGAGGCCCCAGCGACTGACGAGGAGGAAACAGAAGCTCCTCCCGAACCCGAGGTGACCCCAGAGGTAAAAGGAAATGGAGAGGGGGCAGACGAGTTTGACTGGGAGAACTATTTAGAGAATTCCAACCTCACGCCATTTGAGAAGAGTTCTCGGGTCTCTCAGGACGGCGAAGAAAGACCCTCCTTTGAGAATTTTCTCACGAAGAGAACAACCCTTGTGGATCATCTTCAGTGGCAACTTCAACTCTCACATTTCACAGACGAAGAGCGGGAAGCCGGGACGTGGATCATCGGAAATCTGGATGAAGATGGATATCTGAGGATTTCCTTGGAAGACATCTGTTCAGAAACCAGTCTTCCAATGGAGGTCGTGGAGAGAGTTCTGCGAAAGATTCAACAATTCGATCCGGTGGGAGTGGCAGCGAGAGATTTGAAAGAATGCCTTCTCATCCAGTTGGAGCAGATAAGTCCCCGAGATTTCCTGGCCGAGAAAATTGTTTCCGAACATCTCTCTCTCTTGAAAAATCGAAATTACCCGGCCATTGCCAAGCGCTTAGGGGTGTCTTTAGATCGAGTGAATCGTGCTGCCTCTCTCATTTCCAAATTGGATCCCAAACCGGGCAAGGCCTTTGGAGGCGAGGTGATCCAAGAGATCATCCCCGACGTCTATATTTACAAGGTGGAGGGAGATTATGTTATCTATCTGAACGATGATGGGATTCCGAGACTCAAGATCAATTCTTTTTACCGGAACATCCTCAACGGCAGCCGTCTTGCTTTGGAGGGGGACCGAAAATATGTTCAGGACAAACTTCGATCCGCCCTCTGGCTGATCCGCAGCATTCACCAACGGCAAAGGACAATTTACAAGGTCGCCAAAAGCATCGTGAAATTCCAAAGGGAATTTTTGGACAAAGGGATCCAATCTCTCAAGCCCCTCGTGCTGCGGGATGTCGCGGAAGATATCCAAATGCATGAATCCACAATCAGCCGCGTCACCCACAACAAATATGCCCACACCCCCCAAGGAATTTATGAGTTAAAATTCTTCTTCAATGCAGGAATCACCTCCACCCAGGGGGAGACGATGGCTTCGGAAAGCGTCAAGAATCTGGTTCGGGAAATCATCGCGAAAGAAGATCCGAGAAAACCTTACAGCGATGAGAAATTGGTTCAGATTCTCCAGGGGATGAACATCCATATTGCCCGGAGGACCGTTTCGAAATATCGAGAGATGATGAAAATCCTTTCCTCCAACGAACGGAGGAAGATTTTTTGAGATGATAACGATCGGATCGCTGCCGTGCTACGTTTTGCCGTGAATCCGATACACTTTGACGAAGAGGTGGGGGAGACCCATGCAGGTTGCAGTGACATTTCGGCATATGGAAGCAGACGAAGGAGCCAAGGCCTATGTGAGGGAGAAGGTTCAGAAGCTTCAGAAATATATCGAAAATCCAAGGGAAGTTCATGTCGTCTTGGCGGTAGAGAAATTTCGGCATATTGCCGAAATCACTATTGTCGGAAACGGAGGGGCTTTCAATAGCCAAGGAAGGAACAACGACCTTTATGCCGCCATCGATCAGATGGTGGATAAGATGGAGCGACAGATTCGTGAACGGAGGGGAAAGGCAATACGAAGAAGAGCCATTCCGTCTTCTTCAAAGGCCCCTTTCCCAAGAAGTGGGAAGGTCGGAGAAGGGAAAGAAGAGGGAACGCCCCCTCGTCTCATCCAGAGGAAACGCACGATTGCCGAGCCCATGTCCGTTGAAGAGGCCCTTTCTCAATTATCCCTTTCGAAACATGATTTTCTGGCATTTATCAATTCGGATTCTGGACAAATGAACGTCGTGTATCGCTCAAAAAATGGAGGTTACGGGTGGGTGGAACCTCGTCCCAAATAGCGAGGCGTTCGAGAGGGAATGATGAAGATTATGGATTATCTAAACGAAGAGTGGGTGATCTCAGACTTGAAGGGAACGGACAAGCCGTCCATTCTGAAGGAGTTATCGAATGCTTTGGTAAAACCCTGTCAGGTCACCTCTGTGGAAGAGCTGCTTCAAGTGCTCCTCGATCGGGAAAAACTGGGATCGACGGGAATTGGAGAAGGGGTTGCCATCCCCCATGGTCGATTAAAAAAGTTGAAAAAGTTCTTCGTCTCTTTTGGCCGTTCTCTTAAGGGCGTAGATTTTGATTCCATCGATCAAAAACCCAGCTATCTCTTCTTTTTGGTGATCGCCCCGGAGAATTCGGCGGTGGATAATTTAAAGCTTCTGGGTCGCATCGTCACCCTGCTCAAAGAGCCTTCCTTCAAAAAGAGATTGATGGAGGCTCCTTCCCAGAGGGAGCTTTTCCAAGTCATCTCCGAAGAGGATGAGAAATATTAGTCGATGGACAGTATCGTCGTGCAAGAGTTGGAGCAGGCTCGAGAACACCATTTGGAACTAACCCTGATGGCTGGGCGGAAAGGACTCCATAAGAGGATTACCCATTCGCAAGTCCAGAAGATGGGGTTGGCCTTGACGGGTTTTATCCCGTTCATCAACCCAGAGCGTCTCCAGATCATTGGAAATACAGAAATGGCTTATTTCAACACGCTGGCTCCCGAGATGCAGGAGAAGGTGATCCATCAGATTTGCAGCCTTCCGTTGTCCTGTTTGGTCATCACGCGGGGTCTGGAGATTCCTGAACTTCTGCTCCGGGAAGCCGACGAGAAAGACATCCCTGTTTTTCGAACCAATATGCGTTCTTTCGATTTCATTGAGCGGGTCACCCGGTTCTTAGAAGAGAAGCTTTCCGCCACAAGCAGCCTCCACGGGGTCCTCATGGATGTCTTCGGGGTGGGCGTGCTCATCCTGGGCAAAAGCGGGATCGGGAAGAGTGAATGCGCTTTGGATCTGATCCTTCGAGGGCACCGACTGGTGGCGGACGATATGGTTCATATTCAGAAGCGATCTCCCACGTCTGTCGTCGGAAGTGGTTTTGAAGTAATCCAACACCACATGGAGATCCGGGGTTTGGGGATCATCAACATCCGGAGCCTTTTTGGGGTCGAGGCCATCCGCGACAAGAAGAAAATTGAGCTCGTCCTGGAGCTGACGGAATGGGATGCCCAGAGGGAGTACGACCGGTTGGGGTTTGAAGAGGAAAGATTTTCCATCTTGGACGTTGAGCTTCCGATGTTTAGAATCCCTGTTACGCCCGCTCGGAATTTAACGACCATTATCGAAGTCGCTGTCCGCAATCACCTTTTGAAGGTGATGGGATACGATTCGGCGCTGGAGTTTGAGAAAAAACTTCTCCGCAAGATGGAAGAAAAAGGGGGAGATCGATTTGAGGTTGAGGGTGAAGTGGAGTGAAGAATCTGCGAGTGATTCTCATCAGCGGCCTTTCCGGGTCGGGCAAGACTACGGCGATTAAAGCCTTAGAAGACATTGGCTTTTACTGTGTGGATAACCTGCCCATCCTCCTTTTACCTAAATTCATAGAACTGTGTGAGCAGTCAGACGGGAAGATCTCCAAGGTGGCAGTGGTGGAGGACATTCGGGGAGAAGCCTCCTACCCCCTCGGCCGGCAAGCCCTGAATCCCGCCAGCGGCGGGACTGGCTCGGGGCAGGCAGCAGGGATGGGAGGAGAAGTCGATTTCTTATCAGATTCGAGAAGAATCCTCCAGGACTTGAAGAGGGAAGGGTGCCCCATCGAGATTCTCTTTTTGGAATCTTCCGACCCGGTTCTGATGAGGCGATTCAGCGAAACCCGTCGTCAGCATCCTTTGGCGGTAGGCGGATCGATCCGAGAAGGGCTCCAGCTGGAACGAAAAAGACTTCAAGCCATCAGGGATATGGGCAATCAGGTGATTGATACATCGCAATTAAATGTCCATCAACTGAAAGAAAAGGTCCAGCAGTACGCCGAGGAGGTAAGGAGTTCAGGCCGGATGACGGTTACCCTCCTTTCGTTTGGATATAGCTTCGGGATACCTTTTGAGACGGACCTTTTGATGGACGTTCGTTTTTTACCCAATCCTTATTTTGTTGAGGAGTTGAAACGATTGAAGGGGGATCATCCGAAGGTATCCGAATATGTCCTCCAGTGGGAAGAAACAAAAGAATTTTTGCGGCGCCTTCAAGATTTAATCCAGTTTCTTCTCCCCCTGTATGAAAAGGAGATGAAGACCCATTTGACCATTGCCGTGGGATGCACCGGTGGGAGACATCGGTCTATCGTCATCGTCAACCGACTGGCAGAGATGCTCCGGGATGAGTTGGTGGAACGGAGAGTGTTTCTGTCCGTACAACACCGCGATGCGGAGAAGGGATGAGGAGAGAGATGGTCGGGGTGGTTGTGGTGACCCATTGTCGTCTGGCTGAGGAGATGATCTGCGCTGCTCGGTTGGTGGTGGGGGAAGAGCTGAGACAATTTCAACCCGTTTCGATCGACCCGAAGGAGGGATCTGAGGAGATCCGGGAAAAAATCATTTCTGCCATCCGAAAAGTGGATGTTGGACAAGGGGTGCTGATCCTGACGGACATGTACGGAGGGACCCCTTCCAATATCAGCCTTTCTTTCTTAGAAGAGAAGAAGATAGAAGTGATCACAGGAGTCAACCTTCCGATGTTGCTAAAATTAGCGACCTATCAGGACAATATGGACCTTGAAGCCCTGGCCACTTTCATCACCGATTATGGTCAAAGGAATATCAATCTGGCCAGCGAGGTGCTCAAGAAAAGGGTGGACAAGAAGAAGAGTTAAGAATTGAGAGTTAAGAATTAAGAAAGACCAAATTGGAAGAAGAGTATAGAGCGAGTCGGGTGGGGAGAAGTTCTCCTGATCGCCTCATCTCCCCATCGCCTTATCTGATTTTTTCAAAGTCGGGGATGGAAGTTCAGAGCTTCACGATTCGGAATCGCTTAGGGCTTCACGCACGGGTCGCTGCTCTTTTGGTTAAAACAGCGAATCACTTCTTTTCAGAGATTACCCTCGAGAAGGACGGGCTGGAGGTCAATGGGAAATCGATCATGGGCATCCTGATGTTGGCCGCTTCGAAGGGGTCGAAGATTACGCTGAAGGCAGAAGGCAAAGACGCAGCTCAGGCGATCAAAACCCTGGGTGAATTGATTGAGAATAGATTCGGTGAGGAATAGGGATGGCCGTTCAACAACAGATCAACAAATTTGTCCAAGGAATCGGAGCTTCACCCGGGATCGTCGTCGGGAAGGCCTATTTGGTTGAACGACTGAAGGTTCGTCTTCCTCAGAAGCAAATCGATCCGGCTCAGGTGGAGAAGGAAGTCAAGCGGTTCCTCAATGCGATTCAGGAATCACAGAATCAGCTAGCCGAGATTAAGGAAAAGATCCTGGACCCGGAAGTGCGCAAGCATTCCTTCATCCTGGATGTCCATTTGATGATTTTGAAGGATGAGATGCTGCTTCAGGATACCGTGGACGCTATCCGGAAGAGGAAGGTGAATGCGGAGTGGGCCCTGGATCTGACCCTGGAAAAACTGGACACGGCCTTCAAGGCCATCGAAGACGAGTATCTAAGGGAACGGCTGAGTGACCTTCATTATGTGGCGGCGAGGATTTTTCGGAACCTGTTGGGGAGAAAGCATGATGATATCACCCAGATCAAAGGGAAAGTGATTGTCGTCGCCCATGACCTCTCTCCCGCGGATACCCTTCAGATGAACCTGGAGCATGTGGCAGGATTCATCACGGATATTGGTGGCAAGGTTTCCCACACGGCCATCCTCTCCCGGTCGCTAGGCATTCCCGCAGTGGTCGGACTTCAGGTAGCGACCTCGCTGATCAACGGGGGAGATCTCTTGATCATCGATGGGGAGACAGGAGAGGTGGTCATCAACCCCACCGAGGGAGTGTCGAAGTCCTTTCTCGAACGGAAACGCCGGACCAGGCTGATCGAGCGAGAGATTCTTAAATACGCTTCTCTGCCGGCAGAGACCCGTGATGGAGTGCGTGTCCGCCTCCAGGCCAACATTGAAATGGTAGAAGAGATTTCCTCCGCCAAGATGCATGGTGCGGAGGGGATCGGGCTTTACCGTACGGAAATCATTTACCTCAACCGGAAAGACCTCCCCACGGAGGAGGAGCATTTCCAGGCCTACCGGCGTCTGGTTGAAGATATTTATCCCGCCACCTCGACCATCCGCACATTGGACATCGGCGGCGACAAATTTCTTCCGAACTATTCGAAGAACAACGAATTGAACCCAGCCCTGGGGTTAAGGGCGATCCGGTTCAGCCTTAGGGAGACTGAAATCTTTAGGACCCAGCTGAGGGGGATCTTGCGGGCCAGCGCCTATGGAAAGCTGAGAATCCTTTTCCCTATGATCTCTGGGATTGAAGAAATCCGGCAGGCGAAAGCCATCTTAGAAGAGGCGAAGAAGAGTTTGGCCAGAACAAAAATTCCTTTTGACGAGAAGGTAGGAATAGGGGCCATGATCGAGATCCCCTCCGCCTCGGATATTTCTGACATATTAGCCAGAGAGGTGGATTTTTTCAGCATCGGAACCAACGACCTGATCCAGTACGCCTTGGCGGTCGACCGGATCAATGAACACGTCTCCTATCTGTACGAACCCCTTCATCCGGCCGTTCTGAGAATTATCCGATGGGTCGTTCAATCAGGTCATCAAGCCGGGATCCCGGTAGCCATCTGTGGCGAGATGGCGGCAGAGCCGATTTATGCCGTCGTCCTTTTAGGGTTGGGCCTGGATGAGTTCAGTATGAACCCGACCTCCATTCCCAAAGTGAAGAAGGTACTCCGGATGTCGAGATTTGAGGAGACCCGGTCTTTGGTCGAACAATTGTTCCAATTCCCGACGGCCTCGGAGATTGAGCGTTTTGTACGAAACTGGATGGCCAAACGATTTCCTGAAGAGGTCATCGAATCCTATCCAGAGGAGATAAAAGCCTAAACAAAAATGCTTGGAATTTCCACTCACCCTTTCCCTGTCCCCCGGGGGAGAGGGAGGGGGTGAGACGTCAAAAGCGTTAGAAGGAGATTGTCAGATTCATTGGGTAAAGACCTGAAACGGTACGAAAAGGAGGAAATGCTGCATGGCCATGACAGACTTTTTGTTCACCTCAGAATCGGTCACCGAGGGTCATCCGGATAAGGTGGCCGATCAGATTTCGGATTCCATCCTGGATGCGATCATTGCACAGGATACTCGGGCGCGGGTGGCCTGCGAGACGATGGTCACCACGGGAATGGCCATTATTGCGGGAGAGATTACCACTTCCTGCTATGTCCATATGCCGTCCGTCGTCCGCGAGACGATTAAAGAGATCGGCTACAACAACTCGGGAATGGGCTTTGATTGGGAGACGTGCGCAGTGATCACCTCCATTGATGAGCAGTCACCCGACATCAAACAAGGGGTGGATGAATTAGGAGATCACGAACAGGGGGCCGGGGATCAAGGGTTGATGTTTGGCTATGCCTGCGATGAAACTCCGGAGTTGATGCCCATGCCCATCATCTTCGCCCATCGCCTGACGCAACGATTGGCCGAGGTGCGGAAGAAGAAGATCCTCGACTTTCTGAGGCCTGATGGAAAATCCCAGGTGACCATCCAATACGTCAAGGGGAAGCCAACCCGTGTCGATTCGGTTGTGATCGCTGCTCAGCACTCGGAAAGCGTTACCTATGAGAGGCTTAGGGAAGGGATCATCGAAGAGGTTATCTTCAAAACCATTCCTGAGAACCTTCGCGATAAGAATACGAAATACTATGTTAATACCACAGGACGCTTTGTGGTGGGAGGCCCGAAAGCGGATTGCGGCCTGACGGGAAGGAAAATCATTGTCGATACCTATGGAGGAGTAGGAAGTCACGGCGGGGGGTGTTTTTCAGGGAAAGACCCGTCGAAGATGGACCGAAGTGCATCGTATATGGCCAGACATATTGCCAAGAACGTGGTCGCAGCTGGTCTGGCGGAAAAATGCGAAGTTCAAATTGCGTACACGATTGGGAAAGCAGAACCTGTCTCCTTGATGATCGATACGTCAAGAACCTCAAAGATATCTCCTGACAAGATTGCGAAGATCATTCGTGAACATTTTGACATGAGGCCGAAGGCGATCATCAAGTATCTGGACCTTCTCAAGCCGATCTACAAGAAGACGGCCTGCTATGGCCATTTCGGCCGAAATGAACCTGGGCTGACATGGGAGAATACCCACCGAGCAGAAGAGCTGAGAAAGGCCGCTGGACTTTAGAATAAAAAGGGGAAAGAGGTCCAGGATTCAAGGGGTCAAGTTAAAGGTTTTAACAATTTGGAAGTTGGGTTTTTGCTCGAACCCTTGAACCCTCGAATCCACGAACCCTTAATTTGAATCGTTACGAGCAAACATGGATTACGACGTCAAGGATATTTCATTGGCTAAGAAAGGACGGCTTCGGATGGAATGGGCAGAGATGGCCATGCCAGTATCGAAACTGATCCGGGGCCGTTTTGAGAAGGAGAGGCCTTTGAAGGGGCTCCGTCTTTCTGCTTGTCTCCATGTGACCACTGAGACGGCGGTATTAATGAGGACGCTCGTGGCCGGAGGAGCAAAATTGGCCCTTTGCGCCTCCAACCCTTTGAGCACCCAGGATGACGTGGCAGCTTACCTGGTTAAAGAACTGAATATTCCGGTCTTTGCCATCAAGGGAGAGGATAGCAAAACCTATTACAATCATATCCGGCTGGCCTTGGCCCATTTTCCCAATCTGACGATGGATGACGGAGCGGATTTGGTCTCCTCTCTCCACTTCATCGCGTTGAGAAAATGGAAAGAACTTGCACCTTCGGTGCGAAAGTGGGCAAAGGGTCTCTCCGCATCAAAAAGGGAGGGAATGATCAGAGGGGTGATCGGTGGGACGGAGGAGACAACGACCGGTGTGATCCGGCTCCGTTCCATGGATAAGACAGGGGTATTGCATTTTCCAATCATCGCCGTCAACGATGCAGAGACCAAGCATTTTTTCGATAATCGATACGGCACGGGCCAGTCGACGATCGACGGGATCATCCGGGCCACCAATCGTTTGATGGCCGGAGCCGCGTTTGTCGTCTCGGGATACGGATGGTGCGGGAAGGGACTGGCGATGAGGGCAAAGGGAATGGGAGCCAACGTGATTGTCACCGAGGTGAGCCCTCTGAGAGCCCTGGAAGCCGTCATGGATGGATATCGGGTCATGCCCGTCGCGGAGGCGGCAGAGGTAGGCGATATCTTTTGCACGGTCTCCGGAGACGTCAACGTGATCCGGAAGGAACACTTTTTGAAGATGAAAGACGGGGCCATTGTCGCCAATTCAGGCCACTTTAACGTGGAACTCGATTTGGAAGGCTTGCGCGAAGTGACCGTTTCCCGGAGAAAAATTCGTGATTTCGTGGAGGAGTATCAACTGAAACAGGGACGAAGAGTCTATCTGTTGGGCGAGGGAAGATTAATCAACCTCGCTTCTGCGGAAGGCCATCCCTCGAGTGTCATGGATATGAGTTTCGCCAACCAGGCCCTTGCCACGGAATATTTGGCGAAGCACCATCGAAAATTAGAGAAAAAAGTCTATCCGGTTCCTTTTGAGATTGATCAGGAGATCGCCCGGATCAAACTTCTTTCGATGGGTATCCGGATCGATCGGCTCACCAAGGAACAAGCTCACTATCTTGCATCCTGGGAACAAGGGACATGATTTTTTCTTGAAGTTAGAAAAACAAACTCCGATCTCAGAACTCCGAACTTAGTACTAGCCCATGGTCATTCCTCGTAGAAAGACACGTCAGATTTCTATCGGCCCGGTCAGGGTCGGAGGGGACGCCCCCCTTTCCGTCCAGTCCATGACGAAGACGGATACGAGGGATGTTCGAAAGACGGTCGCTCAGATAAAACGTCTTGAAGAGGCAGGCTGCGAGATCATTCGGGTGGCCGTAGTGGATGAAGCAGCCGCCCGTGCGATCACTGAAATTAAGAAAAGGATTCGAATTCCACTCATTGGCGATATCCACTTCCACCCTCACCTGGCCCTGATGGCCATGGCGTCAGGAGCGGATGCTCTCCGCATCAACCCCGGAAACATCGGGGGAAGAGATCGTCTCAAGCCCGTCGTGATAGAGGCGAAAGAGCGGTCCATTCCCATCCGTATCGGAGTGAATTCCGGTTCTTTAGAGAAAGACCTTTTAAAACGATTCGGAGGAGCGACTTCGGAGACGATGGTTTCCAGCGCCCTGAGGACCATCGACTGGATGGAGGATCTTGCTTTTCATCTAATCAAGATCTCTTTGAAGGCCTCGGATGCGTTGAGGACAGTAGAGGCCTACCGCCTGTTTTCAAAGAAATCGGATTATCCACTCCATCTGGGTGTGACGGAAGCCGGAAGAGGTGCGGGAGCCGTTGTTAAGTCGTCCATCGGCATCGGACTCCTGCTGAGTGAGGGGATTGGAGATACGCTCAGGGTTTCGTTGACCGGAGACCCTGTCGAGGAGGTCCGAGTTGGCTATGCGATATTGAGAGCCCTGAGTATTCGGAAGCGGGGGATTGAGATCATTTCATGTCCGACCTGTGGCCGTTGCGAGGTCGATCTCACCCGACTTGTGGGAGTGGTGGAAAGGGGTGTTGAAAAGATCTCTGCTCCTCTGACTGTAGCTATTATGGGATGTGTGGTGAACGGTCCGGGGGAGGCAAAGGAAGCGGATATCGGCATCGCCGGAGGAAAAGGGGTAGGCGTTCTGTTCAAAAAAGGAAAAGTGGTCAGAAAGCTGAAAGAAAAAGATTTTGTTTCGGTGTTGTTAAAAGAAATCCAGGAAATAGCGAAACAAATGTAGAGAGCCAACACGGATCACGGACACTTGGTTCTAGGAATTTCCGAGTTTCTTCCAGACGTAATGGATCCGCTGGAGCACAGTAAAGTGGGTGAGGACAGCCAAAATCCACAGGACGGGTTCCATCCGATTGAAAAGAGCGCCGATGACGAGAAGAATGATTCGTTCTGCCCTTTCCATGAGTCCGATGTTGCAGGGAACCTGCAATGCCTCCGCCTTAGCCCTAATATACGGGATCAAGACGGTGCCAATGCTGACAAAAGAAGTGAGGACGACGATATCAGATTCTCCCCTTTTCAAGTAGTATACGAGGATAGCAAGAAGAAGGAGGAGGTCCGAATATCTGTCCAAAACCGAATCCAAGAAGCTCCCCAGGGCTGTCACCTTTCCTAATTTCCTGGCAGCTACGCCATCAAAGAGGTCGAAAAGTCCGGAAAGGATAATCCCCAGTCCTGCAAGGAACCAATATCCATTAAGGATAAGCAGGGAGGCGAAGAAGGTTGCAAAAAAACCCAACAGCGTGAAGAAATTGGGGTTACCACGTCCTGGCGAGATTTTTTTAAGAACATAGTAGAGGTAGGGATCGAGTCGATGTCCGATTCTGTTGCCGATCATCTTTTGAAAACTACCAACCTCCTGTTCTTCCCTCATGAGTGCCTGCCCTGTACCATGCGGGGTTCAGGGCCTACGGCGAGATAGATAGTGGAGGAGGAAGGGGGGATTTTTGGGAGAGAACATAACATTTCTACTGAAAAAGTCAATTATTCGACTTAAATTTGATTCTTAGGTTTGAAATGAAAGGGGTGCAAGGACTTATGCCGTCTCATGTGATGAGCACAACAGATTTCAAAGCCTTGACGTTGAAAGGAAGGGGGAAGGTAAGGGATATTTATGACCTTGGCGACCAACTTCTCATCGTTGCCACGGATCGGATATCGGCTTTCGACGTGGTGATGCCTAATCCGATTCCAGATAAAGGGAGGATATTGACCCAGCTGTCGAAATTCTGGTTCGATCTGACAAAGGAGATTATCCCCAATCATGTCCTCTCAACGGAAGTAGAGGATTATCCCAAAGAGTGCAAACCCTATGGGGAGATGCTGAAGGATCGGTCCATGCTGGTGAGGAAGGCAGAAGTTCTTCCCGTTGAGTGCGTAGTCAGAGGTTATCTCTCTGGCTCGGGGTGGGTAGAATATCAGAAGACGGGGAAAGTTTGTGAGATTCCGCTTCCAAAGGGACTGCTGGAGTCTTCAAAGTTAGAGGAGCCTATCTTCACCCCTGCCACGAAAGCCGAGATGGGACTCCATGACGAAAATATTACTTTTGAGAAGATGGAAAAGATTGTTGGAAAAGATCGCGCGAAGAAACTGCGATCCCTCTCATTGGCCATCTACAAAAAGGCGCGAGATTTTGCCGAGGGTAGGGGAATCATCATCGCCGATACCAAGATGGAGTTTGGAGTCAAAGACAAGAAACTTCTCCTGATCGACGAGCTCCTTACTCCCGACTCTTCGAGATTCTGGCCGAAAGATGGCTACCAACCCGGAGGCCCACAGAGGAGCTTTGACAAGCAGTTCTTGCGAGATTACCTCCTTTCCGTCAAGTGGGACAAGAGCCCTCCTGCCCCTCAATTGCCGGAAGAGATCGTCCAGAAGACAAGAGAGAAATATCTTGAGGCCTATGAGAGGCTGGTGGGAAAGCCCCTTCCAAAAGATTAAAGTTCCAAGCTCAAAATCCAAATGTCAATATTACTTAGTGTAGTGCGTCAAAAGCCTCCTCACTTTGTTTGTTATTCCGGGCTTGACCCGGAATCCAGTCTCCCCCAACTGGATTTCCGCTGGAGTTTACCCCGTACTTGGTACGGGGCGGGAATGACCGCTTGAGAAATAATGTAAAGAAGTGTTAGACGCAGTACAATAGAAGTCCAAGACCCAAAACATTTTTTGCAATTTGAAGTTTGGATTTGATTTGACATTGACCCACTCGCAGTTCATCACTTCGTGCGAGCTTTGTCATTTAACATTGGTAATCCTAAGAGGGGTGTACTCCTGATGCCTCTATCTCTGAAGATTCTTGAAGACAAATTCCGAGGAGCCATCCTCGGTTGTTTTTTGGGAGATGCCTTTGGATCTGGCTTCGAAGGGATGGAATCGGATCGGGCTATGTTCCACATGGGCATTCTTGGAAAAAAATTTGCGAGGAAGTACACGGATGATACAGACATGACACTTGCCTTGACTGAATCCATCATTCATTGCGGGAGAATCGACCCGGAGGATATTGCGAAGCAGTTCAGTCTCCATTGTGATCTCAGCCGTGGTTATGCCATTGGAACGATCAAAGCTGTCCAGGCACTCCGGGTTGGATTGAAATGGTATGAGGTGGCGCGGATTGTTTTTGATAATGGGTCATTCGGGAACGGTGCTGCCATGCGGGTCTCTCCTGTCGGACTTTTCTATCATCACGATCTGGATGGCCTGCGACAGTCAACTATTAAACAGGCAAGCATCACCCATGTTCATCCCCTAGGTCAATGGGGGGCGGTGATGCAAGCTTGCTCAGTAGCATTGGCAGTGATCCAGGATCCCAAGCAACGGTTCAGGAAAGAGCAAACGGTCATCAGCCTGAGAGAAATCCTCTGGGGCGGACCGATCGAATATATAAAGGCTTTAAATAAGATTGAGGAGATGTTGGATCAGGGAAAGAAACTTCAGGCCCGTGAGGTTGCCCAATCCCTTGGGAACGGGGTCGAGGCTCATTTTTCTGTTCCCAGTGCCTGCTATATTGCGATTACTTATAGTCCGGATTTCTGCGATGCTATTCGGGCAGCTATTTCTCTCGGAGGCGACACGGATACAATTGCAGGGATGGTGGGAGCCGTCGTGGGCGCCCATGTGGGAGAAACGGGACTTCCAGTGGAGTGGATAGAGCAGTTGGAAGACGGGCTTCGGGGTCGCTCTTTTGCCAAGAGTCTGGCAGATCGTCTATTTGAAATCTGGTGGGAAACTCATCAAACCTCTTCAGGATAAATTAGAAACTGTCAAGGCAACGCATCGTTGGGGGCTTCACCTGATAATCATCTAAAGGGCACCTCGCCATAGTAAACGGTTCGGTGTACTATGGTGAAAAGACGTCCAAATCTTCTCGAGGAGGTGCCCTGATGAAAGTGTATGCCGGATTGGATCTTCATGCAACAAACACGTAC
>DATHCH010000196.1:0-12785 GCA_035319625.1 Thermodesulfobacteriota bacterium | reverse complement strand
CATGGGTTAGACCTTGTCCTTGCGATTTTATATCAAGCAGAATCCATTCGCTTCGTAATCTCCGAGCCCCCAGTGCCAGATTCGTTGGGTTAGTGTGATTTGGTAAGGAGGGTAGACCGGAGCAGGAATTTTTGGCCTTTTGCTTAAGTGGAGGTGAACGCGATACCGACGTGAGAGATTTATAAATACGCCTTATTAATTTGTGTTGATATTTAAAATAATTTATAATTAACGCGTTGACTGGCGAGGTTATTTATTTGGTGTTAGTTCACGAGAACTTACGGGCATCCAACTAAGGAGAAGGAGGTTTTATGCTTGCAGGGCCGGATTTGTTGGTTATCTTGGTGATTGCTTTGGTCATTTTTGGTGGTAATAGAATTGCCGACCTTGGTGCAGGCCTTGGAAAGGGGATTCGAAGTTTCAAGGAGGGTCTGCAAGAAAAAGATACCAAGACCGCCTTAAAGGGATCAGAGGACACGTCGCAAAAGAGAAAAGAGTAGAAAAGGTTTTTGTTATTTTTAACTTGATGAATTGTCCTTCCTGGAATTTTTCAAGCAGAAGGAAGGGTCGGATTTGTTGGTCATTTTGGTGATCGCAGTGATTATTTTTGGGCCGCCTGCTCATACTCGACACCGGGCCGCAATCGGTAGCCGGCTGCCTCAAGCAAAGAAAGACAAACTCCATCTTATTTATTTGGTAAAGCCAATTGTTTCATTGGGGGCAGTTAGTCTTGGCAAGGATATATTATTAAGGACAGAAATTGATCAAAAAAGAAAATCTTAATCATTAAATAACGAAAAGCATTTGGCACTATGCGCATAGCATCAAGATCAATTAGAAGGAGGGATGAAAATGAGAGCCAAGGATATGATGACAAAGAATCCGATTACCGTGAACCCTGACACATTAGTTTTGGATGCCCAAAGGATAATGAAAGAGAAGAATATCCGGAGGCTTCCTGTGGTTGAAAAAGGCAAATTGGTCGGGATCGTCACTAAACATGACCTCCTCGAAGCTGAACCTTCACCTGCCACACCAATGACCCTCCATGAATTGAATTATCTCCTTTCAAAAATGAAGGTGAAGGAAATTATGCAGAAAAATCCAGTGACCATCAGGCCGGATACCCCTTTTGAAGATGCCTTAAGGATTGGACAGGAGAAAAAAATTGGTTCATTCCCTGTAGTGGACAAAGGAAAACTAGTCGGTGTTGCAACCGAATCCGATATTGTCAGGTTCCTGATCCACGCCTTAGGCATCCACGAGGAAGGATCGAGAGTTGAGATCGAGGGGTTGGGGAAAAAATTGGGTGAACTCGAGAAGATTATTTCGATTGTGAATCAGAATAAGACCTTCATTTTGAGTATGATTGTCCTCCCCCGGTCCAAAAAGGGTGACTGGATGATCGAGCTTCGATTAAACACGAAAAATCCCAAAACAATCATTCAGAATCTTAAGAAGGAAGGCTTTAATGTCACTTGGGCTATAGCTCCGGTTAAGGCAGAATGGTGAGTGACTCAGATCTTATCCTAAAAAGGGATGGGTAGAAATGAACAAAAAGATTTCCGTCTTTCCTGAGAATGGTACCGCATGTAGTTTGTGTGATTAGGATAATCAAACGACAGATAACCCTCTACCGTGAATCTTCTTTAAATGTCTTACTCTTCCCATATTTCGCCATAACATCTTGACACTTCAAAGACTTCCTATCATTCCCCAAATCAAATTAACCGGTTATCCCTAAGACAGCTGTTTAGGGAGGGGGTAAACACATCTAAACACCATTAAACACCCTCTTGTGGATGCTATGCATTTCCGAATGCCATTTATACATCTTTGTGGTATAATACTTCCGAATTTTCTTAGCAGGGCGGGCTGTCCCTTTGCCGATTTTGCGTAGAGGAATGCTTCAGAAATGAAACTCACCATATTTTTCAGACTTCTCATAGGATACCTTATCATCTTCGCTTTAGTCATAGGAATAAATGCATACGCGATTGTCGAGATGGGTCGAATCAACGAAGTGACTCAATCTATTCTAAGCGTCAATAATCAGATGATTGACCTTGGAACCAGAGTTTCAGATATTATTTTCTCGCAGGTACGATACGAGAGGAAATTTATTATTTCTAAAGATGAGGCATTTTTCAACGAGTTTCTACAACTCAAGAATGATTTTAACCGTTGTCTAAAAGAGATGACATCCATCGCAGATTCCTCTCAAGCGAAAACCACTTTGAACAACGTTAACGAATCTTATCAAAAATACCAATCCTTGTTCCAGGAGGAATCCAACTATCTGAAGAGTGGCACCAGATATCCCCACCAATCGTTTGACATAGAAAAGAAAAGGGCTACAAGTGCGATTATGGATCAGCTCGAAAAATTAGATACCCGTACGAAGCAGGATACCATCGATAAGATTAAGATGCTACACGGGATTGGAACGGATTTACGACGAACGGTTATCGGTATGACAGGAGCCTTCTTGATATTTGGCATTCTTATTTCCTTGCTGATTAATAGAAGCATCACACGACCCGTGTCTCTTCTGGGGGAAAAAACCAAGGATATTGGGAAAGGAAATTTTAGGGGGGATCTTAATATTTCCTCTCCGCCAGAATTGGCGGAATTGGCAGATGCCTTCAATCTCATGTGTAAAAAGCTGAATGAATTAGATAAGATGAAGTCCGATTTTTTCTCTTCCATAACGCACGAACTCCGTACCCCCCTCACTACCATCAAAATGGGATCGGGTCTCTTGCAGGCGGGCGTAGAAGGGGCCCTTACGCAAGGCCAGAAAGATCTTCTTACCACACTTGAAAAGGAGACGAATCAATTGATCGGGCTTGTTAATTCCTTATTGGACCTTTCCAAGATGGAAGCGGGAATGATGTCGTTTCATCTCGAACCAAGGAATATTGGTCCTCTGATTGATCAAGCCCTCGAGGAGACAGGGCTTCTCGTGGAGGCCAAAAAGATCAATCTCGAAATAAGCGTGACAAAGGAACTGCCGATCGTAAAGATTGACAGTGAGAAAATTCTTCAAGCACTACGAAATATTATTGGAAATGCCGTTAAGTTCACTCCGGAGGCGGGCCGAATTACGATTTCTGCCCGGTCTGTCGACCACGGAGTGGAAGTTTCCGTTTCAGACACTGGGCCCGGTATCCCAGCAGAAAATCTCGTCACCGTTTTCGAAAAGTTTCAACAGGCACCCGCCAAAGGGTTATCTCCCATCAGGGGGACGGGCTTGGGTTTGGCCATTGCCAAAGAGATCATCACCCGCCACGGGGGTAGAATATGGGCAGAAAGCCGCGTAGGTCGCGGAAGTACGTTTATTTTTGTATTGCCGGCCTAACATGCCTTTCACTATTCATCTGTGCGACCACTGAGCATGCGAGTTTGCGTAATGAAGCCCAGGTATATCTCTTGCGAGGTCAGGCACTTCTTTCTCAAAGCAATTATGACGGCGCCCTAAGCGAGTTCCAAAAGGTTCTTGCTCTTCCTCCGGACAAACCTTTAAAAGACGAGGCCCTTTTTGACATAGGTCTGGTCTATGCTCATTTGGGAAACCCTCAGAGGGATGTTGAGAAATCGCTCGAATTTTTCAAAAGGCTGATAAACCACTACCCGAAAAGCTCTTTGGCCGAGCAAGCCAAAATGTGGGTAGGAATCCTTGAGGAAAATGAGAAGTTGAATCAGGTCATTCAGAGGATGAAACAGGTGGATATTGAGATTGAAGAGATGAGAAGAAAGAGAACCCAATAAAAGGTTTCTTAAATAGACCGAACGTCAGCGAGCAGGTCGGATCATCCATGAAAAGAGCCTGGGCTCAGCTTTTTCGCTTGACCATAGCGAAGAAATTGCTTCTCGGATTTCTATCCTATGGAATCTTGACCGTCCTCATTGCAGTCATCGCCCTCTCAAACCTCCAACGATTGAACGAAATCAATAATCGAATTATAGAACGTGACGTTCCCCTGGTGGAAATTACCGATAAAATGATCGAGGCCTTGCTGGCCCAGGAACTCTACGGCCGTCGTTTTTTCATCCTCAGGAGTTCGGAGACGGAGGCCCTCTTTTCGAAAAGAAGTGAGGAATTCAAAAAGCTCCTCCGACAGATGGGTCACCTTCCGGACGTCTCCAACTTTCCGCTCGACCGACTTAACACTCTTCACGAAGAGTATGACCATCTCTTTAGAACAGGATTGGAGAAGAAGAGAGATTTTTCTTCTCGGGCCTTCCAGGACCGCGATCGGCAAATCAGAGGAAAGCAGGAGGAACTCATTCAATGGGTGAGAAGGATCTCTTATGACGCCAGAAAGGACCAGAATGAAAAGAGTCTGGAGACCCTGAGTGTTGGCCATTCAGCCTTTTGGATGACCGCCGGATTGAGCATAGGCGCCCTCTTTCTGGGAATCCTCATTGCCCTGATCATCACCCGTAACATTTCCCATTCCATCAACCAGCTGGCACTTTCCACCCGGGAAATATCGGGGGGAAAGTTTGACGACTTACCCGAGGTCCGCAATCAGGATGAATTGGGAGATCTATCGCAGGCTTTTCAAAAGATGGCCCAGAGGTTGAAACGTCTGGAGGAGATGAATCTCGACGCGAACCCCCTCACTCACCTTCCAGGGAGCGTAGCCATCGAAAATGTCTTGAATAAAAAGTTGAAGGAAGAAACACCCCTGGCCTTTTGCCTGCTCGATTTAAGCCACTTCAAGGCTTTTAATGATCGGTATGGCTATGCCAGGGGAAACGAGGTCATCCGGGCAGTAGCCAGAATTGTGATCGAAGTGGTCAAGACGCAAGGAAACGGAGGGGCTTTTGTCGGACATATTGGCGGAGATGATTTTGTCGTGGTTACTTCGCCCGAATGGTATGAGAAGATTTGCCTTGCCGTCATCGATTCCTTTGATAAAATGGTCCTGGATTTTTACGACTTGGAAGATCGGCAGCGCGGCTGCATCCAAGGGGAGACGCGGCAAGGGCAGAGAGTATCTTTTCCGGTCATGACTCTGGCCATCGCCGTGGTCACCAACCAGTATCACCGACTCCAAAATCACGTCCAGGTCGGGGAGATCGCTGCGGAGCTAAAGAATTTTGCCAAGTCTTTTCCCCATAGCATTTTTGTAGTCGATCGGCGTAAGGATACCCTTTCCAATCAGACAGACTGAAACGCTTTGCCACTTCCTGAAG
This sequence comes from Thermodesulfobacteriota bacterium, assembly GCA_035319625.1. Classification (GTDB taxonomy): domain Bacteria; phylum Desulfobacterota; class BSN033; order BSN033; family UBA1163; genus UBA1163. Next base: position 7,580 of record DATHCH010000196.1, on the reverse strand, counting down.
GGAAGGAGATTAGAGGAGGAGACATGAGTTCACTATTCCACCGCCTTCAATGGGGTTGCATTTTTCTCCTGTTTTTTTCCGCGGTAAGTTGCAGCTTGCAAGGGCTGAAAAAACCAGAGGGGGAAAAAGAATTTTTTCAGGAGTCCTGCCGTTTGGAAAAGCTTACCCATAACCATCCCGACCCATCCGTTCGGGCCCAATCCCATCGGAAGCTCGCCTTTCTTTACGTGAATTACAGAAACCCCCAATTAGATTACACTCAAGCCCTTCAGGAAATGGAAAGTTATCTCTCCTTGGTGCCGGCTAAAAAGGAGACGGAGGATTTTAACAACTGGCTTGCGGCCCTAAAGGAAATCGAAAAATTACAAACCGGTTTGGAAAAGGCCCAGAAGGCAAATAGAAGCTTACGCGAGGAGGTAGCCGGTCTGAAGGAGACGATCGACAGGCTAAAAAGCCTTGACCGTCAGATGGAGGAGAAAAGGAGGCTCACCAAATAAATGCCAAAAAAGAGACGACTCCTGCCGGCCTTAAAATTTCTATCCGTTGAAATGATTAAGAGGAGGAGACCTCCTACCGATTGCCGATTGGAAGTCTTTAGTTGTCAGCTGAATCTACCTACTGTTGGTGATAGGAAACCCCGAAGGGTAAAGTGATTGGTTAAGGAAATTTGAATAATCCAAAAATGACATCTTATCTCTTCCATCACTTGGATGCCGCAAATTCAGATAATCGTCGATCACTCAAGTAATCAGTGGGTAGGCGGTTTAAATCCGTTCATGGGCGAGAGAGGAAAAGGAGAGGCAATCTCCGCAAATTGCGCTTGTTAAGCTGGACCCCGGTGTTCACTGTGTCTCCATCAATGATTATTGACTGAATCAGGCTTCTTCCTCTTATATGATTCAATTATCTTTAGCAATTCTTCGATGCCCACATTTCCACATTTAGCGCAGAGATAGAAGAGATGGAATGTTTTTCTCCCAATCGTGAGAGCAACACCCCGCAATCCTTCCTGCCTTTTGCACTTTAAACAACACTCCTCATCTTCTATCATATTAGTTTAAAATAGAAATCGCTTGCCCTCCTCCCCTTTATTAAATATAAGAACTCCTCTTCCCTGCCGAGAAACGGGATCCCAAGTGCATCTTCCGACCGGTAGCTCAACCTCGCAAATAGTGCCAGGATACCGCCTCCCTTACCTTACAGTTTTGTTATGAATCCAGCCCTCTCGGCCATTCTCCAACCGGACATTAAGCCATTCTTCATATTGTCCGATGATAGTTAACCTGTCTCCTCACTTCACGGTAGTCATGAGAGAATAATCATCCCCCGCACCTGAGCGAATGTCGGCAAAGGTCGATGGGCCGTAACAACACTGGCGCTTGAAGGGAGCGCAACTCCCACGGATGTCGTTGGTTTCTCAGGTGCAACGAATTGCTATTTGGCGGTTGGCGGCGCGGGTGAAAAGGTCTTTCCTCCTTTAATACGTTTCGCCAACTCAAAATCCTCATGAAAAGCGGCCTCCGTGAGCTCGACCAATACATCTGTCGGGTTTTTTCTCTTTATCACGACCGTAACCCTTGTACTGTCGTCATTGACCGGCTCGATCCATACCCCCATCACGGCTCCCCATGAACTGGAACTTTCTCCGCTGCTCGTAAGCATATATCCTTCGGAGCGGTGCTCTTCAACAGCGTCTGTTTGTTCCCAACGAAAAACCGTTTTTGCAATTTCCCAAGCTTGGTCAGCATTGACACGATATACCTTACTTGTTCCCTTCCCTTGCTCCTTTGATCGTACGACATCACTCATGGTAGCACATCCTATGGCGCATACCAATATGAGAAGAAATCCCATTATGTTCATCCCACGTGCATTCATTTCGGCCGACCTCCCTGTAACACCGACTGGTAAGCAGCTTAAAGGCCCTTGAGAACAACTCTCGGTTAATATGAGTTTAATGGTTTTATAGTGCCAGGTCAACAACAATTTATGAGTTTAGGAATTGAACGGTGATGGCCTCTAAATTTCAAACCGCCTCTAATCCATATCGTCCAAAGAATTCAGACCAGACGCACTCGCGACAGCAAAGCTCAAAAATTAATAAAAATTAATTTTGACCTAATCCTTCTCTAATATTGGTCTGCTATTACCTGATGCCACGATGCTAAAATGCATTTCTCAATCCGCTATAGAACAGAACAATCAAGAGGACCAAGCATTTTCTACTGTCCATAAGCGCCTCCCTTAATATTCTCTTTCCACTTTTTCGATTTGACCATTCGAATCTCAACTAAAACCTGCCCATGAGCCAACTCTTTCTTTTCCTCTGGGTCCTTAATAAGTCATTTTCCAATTGTTTATCAATAAAAAAGGGACCAGTCAGAGGGGGGGGCCAATGACTGATCCCTGCCAGTCCATCAAATAAGTGGAAAAGAAGAACCTTTTGATGTCCTGGATTTCCAATTTTTATTTTATCACAAAAATGATCTTATTATCACGAATATCACAAAAAAATTAGAAGAAGGTTAGAATTGAATTAAGATTTTTTAAGACTCCGATTGGCTCATCATCTAATCTTGACCTAATATTCCGAGACTTCGTTATCGTCCTGGCTGGACGTGTTGCTCCTTTTGGGCAACTAATTGAAAAAATTTGCCGATCCCGTGAAAAATCTATTCTTTGATGAAAGATACTTCTCGTATTCCCGTCGGCCCATTGGGTTGAAGGCTATCGGCGGGAGGCCTCGGTTTGGATAAGACCTTATTCAAGATATTCAAGAAGGAGAACAAAATTAGTGTCCAACCCAATGGGACAATTCTCTTACGATTAACGGAAGTAACTCAGGATTTTTGTGAAAATCCATTCCACTTCAGCTTTCGTTAACGATAATCGAAATGGTAAGAAATTTCATTTGAATTGTCATGAATGATCACGGGTTTGCAACAATTGATGTGATGGAAGGGTTTCAGGCGATTTGGTATAAGTCTTGCCTCTTAAAAAGGGAGGCATTATTTATCGCGCAGGACCAGGCATAGAACGAAGGTGTGGAATGGATATTTAATGCTCAACGGAGACGCGAATGAGAAGCCTTCTGATTAACAAAAACATATCCCTCTATTACTGGCTCAGAAAGAGAATTGGGAAGACAATCGCCTTGGAGGTGGCAAATGTGATCGAAAGGATTATTCTCATTTTTGGAAGGGAACGGATTCCCTACCGAACAGTTAGGATGCGCAATAAAATCAGGCAATTTGAGCTAATATACAGTATCAAGAAGAATATTCTGATCTGGAAGGTTATGAATTACACCCATTTTATAAAGTAAGAATTAATAATGAGGATCATCTGAAATAAAAACCGCCCCTCTCCAGACGATCTGACTTGGAAAAAGCTTGGTTCCTGAATTAATCATAGCGGAGTCTCTCTTTGAGAGAATTGGATAGACGAATTCTTGAAGATCGGCGCAAACAACCCACCCCTGCTCTAAGCAGGTTTGCCGTAAGGGGTCGAAGAAGCGGCTTCCGAAGAAAGGAAGAACAGAAGAGGGGTGGGTATATAGACCGTTACGGTTCGGGATTACTTTTTCTAATCGTTTTAATTGTGGGATTCAATGTTATGGATGCATGGTTGACAATGATCATTTTGGAGAACGGCGGATGGGAGACAAACCCTGTTGTCTCCTCTGTCATCCAACTCTATGGGGATAGATTTTGGATTTGGAAATTTGCCATGGTCTCTGTCCCCTTAATCCTATTATGCCTTCACAGTAAATTCAGGTTGGCCGTACCTGCTATTTGGGCGATAAGTGTTTTCTATATGGTCGCTATCTCATTGCAGATCATACTGATTGTTCGTTGAGGACCGAGAAATCCTTTGGGGTCCGCCGTTTAGGCTCAAGGTTGTTGCTGACCTTTAAAGGATATCCAAAGAATTGAATGGAGGGTTAGACCGTGGTAGCTTATGAATTCTACTGGCTTGACTCAACAGGAGAGTACCAGGTGATCGGAGTTCTGCCCGAAAGGAGAAAGGATCCTGAGAGAGCAACACAGGAGTCCATTATGAACTGGGGAATTAATTTCTTTGCTAAGGATTTAATAATCAAAGATATTTTTTTCATTCAGGTAACAATAGACGACCACACGGGTCGAATTTCTCGACCGATTCCGTTCTCTGTAATCCGGAAGGAGGTTCCAAAGTAACTCTCTATTTGATGAGAGGAGGGCAAAGGAAGGGTCCTAGGGGCTCTGCCTTTTTCTGCTGACAATCTCAACGTCGAGAAGTGAAAGATATCATCCGGGAAAATCGGTTCCCTTCAACAAATATCCAAAAGAGCCTTTACTCGACTGATTTTTCCTTCGATGTTTCCTTGACGGCCGATCATGATGCGTTGGGCCATAGGGGAACCAGCGCCATGGACAGACTCAATCAGATAGGCGACCGCCCCGGCACCGGCGACGATATTCTCGATCAGACGCAAGACCTTCATTCGATCCACCACATCGATCCCTTTGACTGCAGCTAAGTACTTTTTGATATAGGGCCCGGCTACAGGGTCATCCATGTCTTGGGCTGATGGCATTGTTCCGAGCAGCCCTCCTGCGATATCTGTGGCCAAACGGGCCAACTCAAACGGAAAACGGGTCACGTTAAGCTTGCAGACATTAGCCAAAAGCATATCCACCTCGTAGTTTCCTGCCTTCGTCTGATGTCCCATCGACGAGCAGGCGATTCCGCAAGCAAACATCGTCTCATTGAGGTGAATCATCTCGATAATCTTGTCCCGAATGTGGGAAGCGCTCTCTACTCCGTTCATGCGAGCGATCAGGGCCGTCGCCCCGATGAGAACGTCGCCAACCCCAACCTTGCATCCTCCGTAACTCTGGCGATGATAAGCTGCAAAACGCTCCACCAGTCTCCCGGACAGGCCAATTTCACCGTTCAGAAATATGCGCTCGTTAGGAACAAGCACGTCATCAAAAACCGTCATCACCTCCTGACCGCCGAAGGCAGGATTACCGACATCCAGCCGACTTGTTCCCTCCAGCTTTCGTGTGTCACTGGCCTGTCGGCCGTAAATGTACTTGATCCCTTTGGTGTTGGTGGGAATGGCAAAACAGATGGCCCACTCCTCCTCCCCCCGGACCAGGTTTGTCGTGGGCATGACGATAATTTCATGGGAGTTTACCATGCCCGTCTGATGCAGCTTGGCACCGCGCACAATCACTCCATCGCGTTTTCGTTCCACCACGCGCAAGAAGACATCTGGGTCTGATTGATCCTTGGGGCGTTTCCCACGGTCACCCTTAGGGTCAGTCATGGCCCCATCGACCACCAGATCCTCGAGTTGAATTCTGGTCCAATACTCCCGAAAACGTTGATGATAATTCGTGCCATGCTCTTGATCACATTCGTAAGTAACGCTAAAGACTGCATTGGCCGCATCCATGCCAACACATCGTTGGAAACAACAGGCTGTGACGTTTCCACAGTGTCTCTGCATCATCACCTTTTTCATTAGGTCTTCCGGGCTTTGGTGAAGATGAGCGAAACGATTAATCTCTTCCCCTGACAAGGAGGACTTTACCCGAAAAAGGCCTCGTGTCTCATCATTATAGGCACAGTCGAAAGTAGATGCCACAGCACGAACCGAGGGGGTAATCAATGGATGATCCGGCAAGTCTTGGGTTTTCTTGCCCATAACATTAGCCTCCAGTCCAAGAGACTTGAGCGAGGCGATATATTCGCTTCCTTTTTTAAGCGCCATCTCTATCTCCTTTCCGTTCTCTATCTAATAACAAGGTCGATGAGGGGGTCGTATCTTGACCTGTCACCACTGCTAAGGCCGCAAGAATACACGAGTCTCGGGGAACGGCCATTCAGCAATTTGCATTTAATTGAATTTTAACCTTTTGCAGAAGAGATTTCCACTGGCCCATGGAATTTCCGACATTTTCGAACAGACACTATCGAGAGGCTGTTTGCGCTCGCTCTATCAAGGATTGACAAGCGCCTTCTAAATTGGGAACGGACGGACGATGGGAATTGGCAGGAGCGCTTCTTTCAACGGGCGGTCCTTTCACCTATCTTTTAGGCTTGAATTTTTAGGTTTAGTTATTAATTTTATGTTAGGTAGGAGGCGTATAAAATGAAAAGAATAGACAAAAAAACAAATTCGAAAGAAGCAAAAATCACTGCTCCTGCCTTGTACGATTGTTGTTGGTATGAACCTTCTGGCAATGACCTTTGCTGTGGTGGGATTTGCTGCTGCTGATGGGCTGTGAGAATCCGCCTTGCCAAGGGATGATTTGCTTTGATCACGCGGGCCGAGATGAATTTGAAGGGCAGCACATCACTCATCTATCTTGGCGCGAGGTTTTGGACCGCAATCCTGCATGCCTCTTTTACCCCTTCCGCTCCCGAGTAATTTATCTCCACCATCGAACGCCCCATGACTTCCCCGGTTTCAACATCGATAATTTCAACTTGCAACAGCCAGCGAAGGATACTTGGATAGTAGACATTCCCCACGATGACGGCTTGGACGCCGAAGGCCTTACCGATCTCTCTTCTGGTGGCTTCGCTTAACTGCTCGGCATATAGGCTTTGCTCTTCAAAAATTCCCAAGACCTGTTTTCGCTCAACCAATGTTATTGCTTGAAATTTTTTATGGAAGACCTGAGCGAAAGTATCAGAGGCCTCACCTTTTGTGTCACCCTTAAAGGGCAGGATGGCAATTTTTTGGTATTCTAACAATTCCTTTCTGATAAAACCGCTTCCGCTCGACGGGGGCAACCCGCCCGTGAAAGAACAACCTGTGGCAAAAATGGAGGAACAAGACAGACTTAGAGTGACAAGACTAAAAGCCAGAAATCGTCCAAAGTCCATAACTAACTCCTTTTCCAAAATTAATCATTTCGTGGAAATAAATCAATTTACTAATCCGGAAATGTGAAGACCTTGAAAATGCGGTAGGCCCCCAGCAAAGGAAGCCAGCGAAGGGTGAAATGGGAAAGACGATAGTAATTAAAAAGGGGGCATTTCTGCCCCCTGCAGCCCAGACTTTCTTATTGACTGACTACTTGCCCTTGAACTTGACAATATATTTAGCTAAGGCCTCCCCATTTCTATCCATGGCGTATTCTACCGTATCATTGGCACCCGTAGAGGATGTCCTCAGATCGGTCTCATAGATGACGTTGCCGCTTTCCTTGTCGATGAACTTGTAGTGGGCGGCGAAGTAAGCCGTACCGGTATGTTCTCCAAAGGGGACAAAGGACCGTCCTATACGCCTCCCCACAGTAGGAGGGTTATACTCTTTGACCTCTCCCTTTATAATGAGCACTTTTCCCCCAGGCGGGGCCGCTTTACCCGCCTTCCCCCCTTCTTTAACGATTGTGTCAAAGAGGCTATATTTTTCATTATACCTCTTGATCTGGAAAACCGCCTTCTCAGCCATAAGCATACCTGTTGATTCAGGTGCTGGCGAACCGGAAGGAACCTCAAGCTCCTTAACGATCACTGCATTATAATCTTTGAGAATAGCCTCTGCTGCCACCGTCGGGCTACTGGCTCCTAAAACC
>DATHCH010000195.1:0-11182 GCA_035319625.1 Thermodesulfobacteriota bacterium | reverse complement strand
ATTCGTAATGCCCCTTTAATAAGATCTATCGTGTCTGACCCGTTGACCGGAAAACAGACTTGATCGATCATGATTTCAAAGCCCTTCTTTTTAAAGTCATAATATTTCAGAGCATCTTCAAAACGGGATTTAACATGAGCTCCCGCTTTCACATCCGCATAGGGGAGGAGAACAACCAGTTTATCTAATTCTAAAGAACCGATGATATCGCTTTCGCGTATCTCCTCCGTCAAGAGATCACTCAATGTCCGATAGCAGGTCTCCAGATCTTCTCGGTCCCCCTCTTGTAAAAATTGTTTAATTTTGAAAAGCACGAGACAGAGAAAATTCTGATAACGCCGTGAACGCTTCACCTCGATGTCCAAAATAAACAGGAACAAATCGCGGTTCAGGATTCTTCCGAATGTTTCCTCTGGTCCGCTTGGGAGTTCCCCCCTCCAATTTCCCATGCCCGCTCCTCCCTCATATCCCCATCCGCATTTTATTCTTGAAATAATAAGCGGAGGCCCTCAACTGGTCTCTTCTCCAACCTTTCGATATCCTCTTATAATATCATCTAAATGATATTTTTGAATCTTATACAGCAATGCCTTATAGCTCACACGAAGCAATTTAGCTGCCTGTTTCCGGTTCCAATGAGTCTCTTGTAGAGTGTTTTGAATAATCTCTTTTTCTGCAACTTCAGCCGCTCTTTTACCAACGTCTTTCAAGTTTAAGGACTTATTTTCTGCTGAGGGGTTGGGTAATACGTTTCCATTGGACTTCGGATTACTTCCATCATCCAGCCTCTTACTGGAAATACCCTGTAAGACCGTATTTTCCTCCCCAAATAGGACAATCCGTTTAACCATATTTTCTAATTCACGGATGTTTCCAGGCCATGCATATTCTTTAAATGCATTGATCATCATCGGTGAAAACAGCGGAGTTTCTCTTTCGTATTTCTTTTTGTAAAAGTTCAAATAATATTGCGAAAGAGGAAGGATTTGCTCTTTCCGATCTCGCAAAGGTGGAACCGTGATGCTAATCACATTGACCCTGAAAAATAGATCCTCACGGAAACGTCCCTCCATCATTGTTTTCTCTAAATGATCTTTAGTTGTTGCAATGACACGGGTATTCACCATGACATCTCCATCTCCTCCTAAACGGGAAAACATGCCGTCTTGGAGGACCTGCAAAAGTTTAGCCTGAATGGAAACGTCTATTTCACCGATATCGTTCAGCAAGATCGTCCCGTTATTGGCCAATTCGAATTTCCCCGGCTTTTCTAAATGGGCTCCTGTAAAGGCACCTTTTTCAAACCCAAAGAGTTCACTTTCAAGCAGTCCTTTGGGAATCGTCGCGCAATTCACCTTAATAAAAGGTCTATCTTTCCGGTGAGAATTTAAATGGATGGCCTGAGCCAGTAGTTCCTTCCCTGTTCCACTTTCACCCTTAATTAAAACCGTAATGTCAGTTTTAGCAATCTCGTCAATGGTTGCCTTGATTTTATTCATCTTAGGATTATTAGCGAAAAAGATTTGGAAAATATCCTTCATAAAAATCCAAAACAGCAATCTGTATGCCAATGGGAGATAATTTTTTACGTATTGACTAATCCATTGAAAATAAACAGATTTCTCTCACCTCAATTGGCATATATTCTTTTATCCATTTAAAAGATACGGGAAAACGTGAGAAAAAAATCGGAAAAAGTGGAAAACTAATTCCACTTTAGTCAATTTTCTAAAAAAAGTAAAATGTTATTCTTTTTTTTCAAATTCATTCCACTAAAAATGAAACCATCCATATTAAAATGATGATCCACTTCGGTTGGCTGACCGTTCACCTTCCACGAAGTTTGAAGTACGCATAAAAATTTACGATGCTTGGGAAATAAATTGTTTATCGAGGCCAGATTCTTTAATCTTGTAAAGAAGCGCTTTGTAACTAATGTTTAATATATCGGCCGCCTTCTTACGGTTCCAATTTGTCATCTCCAAAGCTTTAAGGATAGTTTTACACTCTGCCTTTTTGATGGCTTCCTGATGAACTTCCTTCAAAGAAGGCCAGATCTCTCTTGCTGGGACCCTTTTTTCATTTTCCTCAGGGATAGAATCCTCTTGGATCGCAGGAGTCAGTTCCTCAATGATCGCTTTTTCATCCCCCAGAACAACAAACCGCTGGATCACATTTTCTAACTCCCTCACATTTCCTAACCAATGATGTTGGGAAAAAGCATTCATCATCTTATCGGACAAGGGGATTACCTTTTTTTGGTATTTCTTGCTAAATTTGTCCAAAAAATACTCAACAAAGATTGGGATCTCCTCTCTCCTCTCTCTCAGGGGGGGAATCGTGATATTGACGACATTCAGTCGATAGTAAAGATCTTCACGGAATCGACCATTCTTGACGCCCTCTTCCATATTCTTATTGGTCGCCACTAATACTCGAACATCTACTCGGATGTCCTTCTTCCCCCCTAATCTCGAAAACTCTCTGTCCTGAAGGACTTGGAGAAGTTTTCCTTGGAGGGAGAGACTTATCTCTGAAATTTCATCTAAAAAAACAGTTCCACCATTGCCTAATTCAAATTTCCCTAGTTTCTGGCGATAGGCTCCTGTAAACGCCCCTTTTTCATAACCGAAAAGCTCGCTCTCTAAGAGTTCCTGAGGGAGGGCAGCACAATTCACTTTGACAAAGGGCCTCTCTCTGCGAAAGGAATTGAGATGGATAGAACGTGCCACCACCTCCTTACCCACCCCGCTTTCTCCCTGGATCAGCACCGTGACATCCGTATTGGCTATCTGGTCGATGATTTCTTTAATGCGATGCATCTTGTCACTGGTGTAAATAAAGATTCCTTCCTCTCGGGTGACTTCACCCACCTCAACAAAAGTGGAGGAGGAAGGGGGAAAGATTGGGACCACTTTTTCTTTAGAAAAAACTTCCCTGGAATCCTTTGTCAAGCGGTTTATTTCATTGATTTCCAAAAAGAAACGGGCGGAGGTCAGGGCAGCGCCAACCTGGTTGGAAATATAGGCTAAAGCCAGCTTATCCCCTTCATTAAAGGCTCCTTTCTTAGAATGACTGAGGTTGAAGACCCCAACAACCTGTTCTTTCTCTCGTATTGGAAAGCAGATGAGTGAATTGACCTTATTATTATTGTTGTTGTTATTATTATTTAACCCCGCCACACTGACAAAACGAGGTTCCCTAATCACATCATTCAGCATTACAGCTTGCCCCTCTTTTAGGACCCAGCCTGCAACCCCTTCTCCTGATTTGAATCTTTTCCCGTTGCCAGATTGATTTGGGTAAAACACACTTTTTTCTTCAGTCTTTCCACGGGCTGCACAGATAGCTAAATCGCCAGAGATCGGATCTTTCAGCATCAGAGAACAGTTTTCCGCATCCATCTCGTCCATGACTGCATCCAAAATCGCTTTGCAGGTATCGCCAAAATTAGGAATGTTACGCATGGCTCCCTGAACCTTTTGAAAAAGTATAAAAGCCCTGCTTTTTTTGTCGAGCGGATACAGCACATCTGTGGATATTTTAGATCTTTTCGTTAGGACCCCTGCTTCCATTTTCTCACCCCCAATGGCTGATTTTTCTATCTCACCGTGAAAGATTTATTGTGGGATGGACTATCCATACTTAATGCGGCCTCTTGGCCATTTCTACTCGTTTTTATCTCATTCAGTCTTTGTTCCAAGCGCTTTTTTTGAAGAAGGATTGTGCGCTGTCTTAGCCCTTTTTTCAGATGGATTAGAATTTTCTCGCCTGAGATCGGCTTTAGAAAAAAGTCATCAATACCGGAACTCATGATTTTCCTGTATTCCTTCTCCTCTAAATTTTCATGGGTAACCATCATCACATAGAGCTCTGGAAAATTCTTTTTTAATTCTCGAATGATTTCAGGGGTAGGGGTATAATCGATTTGATACTCGGTGATCAGACCGGACACCTCAAACTCTTGAAAATTTTGCAAGGCCCTTTCAATAGTATTCACCGCTAGCACAATATATTTTTCACTTTCCAAAAGCGTTTTTAACGTCCATTGGCTATGAAGTTCTTTATCCAATATGAGAATCGTTTCTTTCGACATAACCGAATTTGTTAAAATAAGTTTGGATAATAGACAGGGTACATCATTTTTCGTTTGTTAAAAAAGATACCTTGTCCTGATCTACCACGTCTTGAATCGCACAATGAATCGTGTAAGGCAATTTGTGTACCAATTGGGTGGTATTTCATGCTCCTTCTAATTCATTAATCTTTAAAGGGTTTTTAAAGAAATAAATTTGCTAAGAATTTATATTCCATTCTGAAAATGACCCTTTGGCACGAATATTGTGCCAAAAGGCTCACGGTCCTTAAATTATTTTAATAATTCCTAAGGCTTTTACGAATGAGCTAAAACGGGATGAATTAGCGGGCACGTCATCGATGAAGGGCTTCCTTATCCACCTCCTCCAAAACAGCCCTCAGAGGTTCTGGAATGAAAAACTGTTCTGGATAGGTATAGGATTGGAAGGATAAAGTTCGGATGTAGGATTCCACCAGGCTGTCGAACTTAAATTGGGGATGAGTAAGAATTAATCCTGAAAGCCTCTGCATTAAAGCTTTGGACCCAGCAAGGTCTGTTTCCGGGAGAATGATACCTATTTCACCATTGTTCTTACCCACCATATCTTCTTCTCTCACATGTCTTTTGACAATTTTTACAAGTTCCGTGTAAAAACTGTCAAATCGATCGCTTATTTTTCCCTTGTCGGGCATTTGTATCAATAATAGAGAAAACGGATGGTGATGACGCCTTGCCTTTTTTATCTCTTGACGAAGACACTTTCTAAAAAACATGATATTGAATATAACCTCTTGAATCTTTTCTGTGATTGGTTCAAGTAGATTAAGCCTTTCTAACCCTTTAACTTTGAGAATTAAATCCCTTTGTTTTAAACCCTTTTTAACATGGACGAGAATTCTCTCAGGGGAATAGGGTTTCAAAATAAAGTCATCCACGCCAATCTCAAAAAGATTGTCGTACGTTTTCTCGTCAATGGCCGCATTGGTAACTATGATGATATAGGTCTCAGGAGAATTCCTTTTCACCCATTTAATCATGTAATCGGTGCCCTCAAAGGGAGGAGCATATTCTGTTATAATAACAGCGTATTGCTTTCGCTTAATGAGTTGATAGGCATCCCTTAAATTTTGTGCAGTTTCGACGAGATACTTCTCTTCTTCCAAAATCATACGATAGGCGTTGAGGAGGTTCTTAAAGGGGTCGAGTAGGAGAATCCAATTTGAGGTCATGGCGATTATTTTCGTGCAAATTTACTGCCAATTTTTAGAATTGGACCATCTGTTACTCTTTTGGGGCTTGATATTGTACTTGTTGATTCGATTGCCAAGCATTTTCCGGGTGATCCCCAAAAGTTTCGCTGCCTTTTCTTGGTTCCAATCGGTTTCTTTCAGCTTGGTGACAATCCACTTTTTCTCGAGATCAGAGACCATCCTCATCAATTGGATCTTTCCCCCCTCCTCCCTCTGTTCCTTTCCCTCCTTCAGGAAAAGATGAGGTGGAAGATCATAAATACTAATAGTATTTCTTCTACAGAACACCACCATTTGCTGAATAATATTGGCCAGTTCCCTTACGTTTCCAGACCAAGAAAAAGTTTTCAACTGCTCCATCACTTCCGGTTCGATCCAGATGGGCGTCTTCCCTTTCTGGAATTTTCTAAGAAAATAGTTAACCAACAAAGGAATATCAGATGCCCGCTCTCTTAGGGGTGGAAGGGTGATGGGAACGATACTCAATCTATAATAAAGATCCTCTCTGAAATTCCCTTTAGCAACCTCTTCATGAAGATTACGATTCGTGGTGGAAATGATTCGAATATCAACTTTTGTCGGTTGACTGTCTCCTACCCTTTCGAACTCCTTCTCCTCAATCACCCTTAATAGCGTCTTTTGAAGATTAATTGGAATCTCACCAATCTCATCTAAGACCACTGTTCCGCCATCCGCCGCCTGGAAACGACCTACGGTATCTTTGACAGCACCTGTAAAGGATCCCTTCCTATGACCAAAGAGCTCACTGGTGAGGAGGCTCTCGGTCAATGCTCCGCAATTGACGGTGACCAAGGGTTTTTCTCTTCTCAAGCTTCTGTAGTGGATGGTCTTTGCGATGAGATCTTTCCCGGTTCCACTCTCTCCCTGGATCAGAATCGTTGCATCCGTTTCGGCAACTCGACTAATAATCTCAAAAATCTCCGCCATCTTGGGATGATCTCCGATGATATTGGGGAAAGAGTATTTTTCGATAATTTCCTTCCGCAGATAGTCGATTTCCTTCTCCATCTCCTGCGTTTTAAGGGCCTGCCGGATGATGATAAAAAACCTTTCGAGCTTGTCAAAAATGGGTTTTTCGAAGAAATAAAATGCACCCCTTCTTAGGGCTTCCACAGCCATAAAGACAGAACCATAAGCCGTGATGAGAATCAATGGAATGTGCGGATGTGTTTTCCTAACCTCCAGAAGGAGTTCCGTTCCAGTCAGGTCAGGCATTTTTTCATCGGTGATGATAAGATTGACCGGGTTGGTTCTTAGTTTTTCTAACGCCACTTTCCCGTTATTAGCCGGAATGGTTTGAAATCCTTCGTCGGCTAAAACCTGACAAATTCCAAAAAGGGAATTGGGTTCATCATCGACAACTAAAATGGATGGAAGAGACACCATACCCTAATCTCCCAGCGGAGGGCCTGCTGGCAACTCTACTTTGACAGTCGTTCCTTTATTCTCTTCGCTCTCAATATGAATTTTCCCATGATGCCGTTCAACGATAATCCTGCGACAGACCGCTAACCCCAAACCGGTTCCCCTTACTTTGGTGGTAAAAAAAGGATTAAAAAGCTTATTCAGATTTTCCTTTTTGACGCCTGTTCCATTATCGACAAAAATAATTTCTATGCTTTTTTGAGAAGCCGATTTAAAACAAGCCTTTATGGTGAGTTCTCCTCCATCGGGCATGGCTTCAAAAGCATTTTTCATAATATTTAAAAAGACCTGTTTAAGCTCCTCATAATTGGCATAAACCTTTGGAAGCTGAGGATTTATATCTGTCACCACTCTGATTTTCTTAGATTCTGACTCAAGCATATGGAAGATGACATTCATCACTACAGAAATAACCTCCTTGATTTCCACCCCAATGAAGCGAACCGCATCGGGGGGCCGAACAAAATTTAGACAATCCTGCACAAACTCGTTTAGATGTTGAACCTCTTCATGGATAATCTTTACGGATTGAGCAAGAATCTCGTCTTTTAGGTCCGATCTCCTTTGAATGATAGCGAGCGCTCCGGAGATGGCGTGGAGTGGATTTCGAATCTCGTGTGCCAGAAACGGGAAGAATCTTTCGAGGGATGGATATCGGTCAAACCGTCTATCTTCAATCTGGGCGTCACGGATTTCTAACGCATTCTTCATAGACGATATAAGAACTTCGTAGTCGATGGGTTTTGAGAGGAAATCGATCGCACCTTTTCTCATCATATCGACGGCTACCTGTTCTCCTCCGTATCCCGTAATAACGACGACGACGATATCCTTGTCAATTTCCTTGATTCTCGTCAATACCTCTTCTCCGGGGATATCAGGCAATTTCAGATCGAGAAGAACCAGTTCCGGGATATCAAATAATGCTTTTTCGATGGCCGTCTTTCCATCGAGGGCGACAGAGACTCTAAAATCTTTGCTTTCCAGAATTTTTCTAATAAAATCAACAAATTCTCGACTGTCATCAACCACCAAGATTTTTCTGCCAAGGGTTCCCATATGGAATGAATATTAGAATAAAAATATAATTTGTTCAACTGAAAAATAATGGGAATCCAGACTAAATGACTCGTGTTGTATCTCAGAAATTACTTTCACCAGCGATCTTATTGCCCTATTCAAGTTTTATGGTACCACCGGGTAAGGCATAGATTTGATCCCCTTGTCCAATCTACGATCTTGGTATATATATGGAATTCAGAGAGAAATTTGCCACTAGCCTCAGGGGGAAGCCACCAAATGTGTTTAGGTTTTTTTTCAGAAGAGGATTTGCGGGCGATCACGGATAGAGGAATGGAGGTCGCCGATGTCCTAAGGCAGCTGGAAATATTCCGTAGGGGGGTAGAGCCAATCAAATTGATAAGGCCCGCCCGAATCGGGGACGGCATCGTACAAGTGATCCCGTCTGAGAGAGATACCCTGGTCTGCCTTCACAACCAGGCTGCCATGAAGGGGCGGACGCTCAAGTTTGTGCCTGCTTCGGGAGTTGCCAGCCGTTTGTTCAAGGACTGGCAAAATTGTTGTCGCCTGGAGAGATTCGATTCAGAAGAAGGTTCTGCGAAATTTCTCGAGAATATCGTCAAGTTTGCCTTTTACGATGACTTGAAGGCCGTCATGGCCCTACACGGACAGAACGTTGAAAGCTATATTCGCGATAAGCGGTGCGCTGATATTCTTGAGTATATTCTTACCCGGAAAGGCCTTAACTATGCGTGGCTTCCTAAAGCCCTGCTGAAATTTCACATCTACCCCGGACACAATCGAACCGCCCTGGAGGAGCATCTTGCTGAGGCGGCTCTCTACATCAGAGATGCCCATAACACCTGTAGGATCCATTTTACTGTCTCCGAAGAGCACGAATCCGAGTTTAAGGATTTGCTCCATCGTGTGAGTGCCGATTACGAAAATCTTTATGGAGTAAGCTATGAAATTTCTGTCACGACGCAGCTCCCTTCCACGGATACGATAGCCATGGACGTAGATAATAGACCTTTCCGGGATAGGAGCGGCGAAATCCTATTCAGACCAGGAGGTCATGGCGCACTCCTTCAAAATCTCAACGCTGTAGACGGTGATATTATTTTCTTAAAGAACGTCGACAATGTCGTTCCTGACCGCCTGAAAGATATCACGGCTCTTCATAAGAAGCTGTTGGGGGGGTATTTGGTCCAGTTACAAAATGAGATCTTCCGGATTCTAAATCTTTTTTCTGAAAAAGGAGTGGATGATGCGCAGTTGTCGCCGATCATCCGTTTTTGCCAAAAAAGGCTGCTCATACCTTTTCCTGACGGATTTAGGGACTACCCGGCATCTACCAAGAAAGACTATATCTTCCAAAAACTAAACAGGCCTATCCGAATCTGTGGCATGGTTAAAAAGGAGGGTGAACCCGGCGGGGGCCCTTTCTGGATCGAGGAGAAGGATGGGACCCAGTCACTCCAGATAGTGGAAGAAAGCCAAATAGATCCACATTCGAAGGAGCAAAAAGAGATTTGGAAATCCTCCACTCATTTTAATCCCGTTGACCTGGTGTGCGGCGTCAGGAACTACCGGGGCGAGAGGTTTGATTTGCACCATTACGCCGACAGGGATGCAGTTCTAATTTCCAAAAAGCCTTATGAAAATGGGGAAATCAAGGCGCTGGAACTACCCGGTTTGTGGAATGGATCTATGGCCTTCTGGAATACTGTCTTTGTGGAAGTTCCTCTCGAAACCTTCAATCCGGTCAAGACCGTTGATGATCTGCTGCGGAAATCACACCTGCCCTGGTAGAGTCTGAGTCTGAAGCGGCGCAAATCCTTTTCAGATATAAAAGTCTATTCTATCAATCATCCCTTATATACTTTACCCCTTCCCTTTTTGCGTTCATCTCTTGGTCAATCGGGTTAACCATCCCCAGCAACTCTACTCTGCTAAATACCCCCTTCTCCATAAGCCATTTAGCATCGCTTCCTGGCTTTAACTCACTGGGCACAACAAAGATCGCTCTCGAATCTCTCACGATAGAGCCGAATGTCAACCTTGCCCATCTCAACCCGGATTCAAGCTGGGTCTTTCCCCTCAAGTCTTTTCTCCTCTCTACCAACAACCCCACAAATTCACCTTTCTTAAGCTCATAATTCTTGTGAAAGACTTTATAAACCAGCATGGCCTCACCAGCTTAAATCCATCAGTATCTTCACTCTAATTCAACCTTCCTCATTAGAGAGACTCACAGGATTATGCGTAAATAAAGTAGCCCTATTCCTAACCATGCCTTCGTTTATGACCATTAGGCATAGGCTTACTTCTTAGCTGTCAAAATTCTACCTGAACAAAATAGATATCATTGACACCTGAGTTATCACCTATAACTTTCATTGCCCAATGCAGGACAGACTCCTGCGTTATTCTTTCTGGCTTTTTCCTTCTCTCTGGGAGTATACCAATGAAGTGGACTCGCTCTGCTTCATCACGCCAGTAGAATTCATAAGCGACCATGTAGTAACCCTTTCCCCAATTTTTTAACTCACTCGCGGGGCCCAGGTCTGTAGGCCATAACCCATGGTGAGCATAGTGGCTGGCTGCGGGTTGGTACGTATCTTCATGAAGGATATCAAGCAAATTTAATGCCAGCAAAATCTCTTTTCAGAAGAACGCTGGAACCCCGTAAACTTATCAACAAATTACCGCCTTCAAACCGCAAATCCCTGGAAAACCAGCCCCATTAAGATGGGAAACAATTTTCACAAAAGTCCCGAATCGCTTATCAAAAAATATAGAAAGAGATTCCATTTCTTATTGGCTTCCACATGAGGCTTCGTGGGCAAGCCCGATGATCTCCAAGAACCCTATCTACCGCCTCTAAGCGCTGAAGCGTTCACACCCTCGCCTCTTCCAATTTTATCTTCCGATAGACAGTTCACGGTTCTATTGCTAACTCGAGGGGATGGCAAGCCTCTAACAGGATGCTGAAAAAGTGATTTAGGACAGGCTGCTCAAAAATGCCCAGATGTAAGGCCCCCAAAATCCTGAGAGTGGCGTCGCGACGAATAAGGAGCGACATCTTGCCACGCCGACGAGTTGGTGAGTCGGCCAGAGGCATAGTCTGAGCGTACGCCGCAACGACGAAGGACAAGGGAAACGCCGCAGATGGGCGTTTTTCAGCAACCTGTTAAACGTCAAATGACGCCATGGCCTATGTTCTCGGAATGGTGACCCGATTTCTTGAATGAGGAAGCTCGTACTGGATTAACGTAGACCCTCTTCCATTGGAGAGGGCGAAGACGTTCTCGGCCATTCCAAGGGTAAGCTGACCGAGGACTATGCGAAATATTTGACTTGAAATCTATCTTCAGTGATGCGTGGG
>DATHCH010000194.1:0-6747 GCA_035319625.1 Thermodesulfobacteriota bacterium | reverse complement strand
GATAAAACGAGTTTAGTTGGCTTCTTCCCAAAAAATGAGATAATATGATTTTCGTAAAAACAATTTACTATTGTTGGAGGGAATAGCTATGAAGACAAAAACACATATTTGTTTAATCGGGCTACTTTTCGGGATGCTGCTTTTAATCGCTCATCCGTCCTGGGCTCAACCAAAGCCAGAGACAGCAGGACCGAGGATTATCAACGCGTTTGCTGTGGACGAGGGGTACTATGGGTACGTCTGGAAAATTTATCTTGAGGCAGAAGACCCGAATGGACAGATGCTTAGGATTGCATGTTCCGTTGACCAGGCTGGTTATGGTCATTACCCAGCGGACTGGGTCTACCTTAAACCAGAGTTTCAAAAACACTTCAAGGGTTATATCCAATGGAACACTTCCAGTTCAAATACAGCCACTTTAAGTGAAGGGACGCAAATTATGCTGAGGGTCTCTATTCTTGACAAGGCTGGGCATGAAAGCAAGGAAGTGTTTTTTCCATTTACATTCCTGTCAGAAGCCAGAGATAAACCCAATCTGCCTGCACCTTTCGAACAAGGAGCTAATCCAAGGTTAGGGTATCTCCATATTGATCTTTTTAATCCGGAATCAGGTGCACCAGGTCGGTAATTTGCGAGGAAATTGCCCAAAGTTCCAATTTTAGCAAGATACCCTAGCTCCATCCTACCCCGAGCCATCGAGTTGAGTCATCACTGGCCCTTAACCCTTTAACATTCAATCTTTGCGGGAAACGGTACGGAATTCTCTTAATAGGACTAAGGGCAAAAAAATGAATGCTGGACTTTACTCATTAGGTTTTTATGTCCCATGTGTCTCGGATCTTTACCTTGGTATAAAAATAAGTTAGGGGTAGATATGGACAAGGGTCAATCCCTTTTTTAGTTGAAATTTAGCAGTGGCTCCTGTAGAAATGACATCACCATTTGTCCCAGAATCAATTTTCTGAGTTCGACCCATATCTGAGTATCCGCCTAAGCAGCTTCCTTTATTTGATC
This sequence comes from Thermodesulfobacteriota bacterium, assembly GCA_035319625.1. Taxonomy (GTDB): domain Bacteria; phylum Desulfobacterota; class BSN033; order BSN033; family UBA1163; genus UBA1163. The sequence continues at coordinate 5,733 of DATHCH010000194.1, read as the reverse complement.
CTTTTTAGCTGTCTGCCTCTCAATCTCTTTCTGGATAGCGACTCGCAATTGTGGTAGGTATCTATATCTCTTTACCTTCCTCAGCCTCGGCTCAATATCCAAAAGAGTTGCGGCCAACCACCGATGCTTCTGATCGCTGTTTCTCCAATAATCAACCTTTTCAGTCCAGTTCTTTCGTAAAGCGATTCCCCATCATTTTCAAACGCTTTTGGATCAGGGACTTACAAAGGCCAAGTTGGAATAGCTTGGGTTATCCTGGATTATTTTCGGCTAAGACGGTTACACTTTAGTTACACTTCGTATCCTGATTCTTTCTACAAGACAACATCGCTGCAATAACCGAAAAAAGACTTCATCAAAAGGGTCGGACTCGGCGGTTTGAGTAGTCAATCCGCCTCCCTAGGTGTCATCATTCGATCCTTTACATACACATCCACGTCGGTCGACGGGTCCCTCTGTTGCACATTCATCCTCGCGCTGAAATTTTTTTGTCTCGTGATTTGTTAGTCTGGAAAAAATTTTTTGTGGAAGGGCAAAAATGTTGGGGATCGCAGCCAAACTTCCGTCGTTGGGAAAACTGCTATTGGATTTTATTAAGGGAATTTTAAAAAACTACAGCAAGGGTTTTGAAGCTTTTACCTGCTTCATAGGCAACTTTGATCTTACAATCCTTGAAGTGATCAAGAAGCCTTTGCAAGGCATGATATTGACTTGGGATACTCCCATAAAAGACTTCTTCTCCCTCTCTCAGTCCCCCCAGGTTCTTAGGGACTCCTTTTTATCGAACTCCAAATGGCAAAAAGGGCAGTGCAAGTAAATGTTATCAAATTGGGGAGAATAGAAGGAACGGTCGATATAATAAAGTTTTTTGCAGCCCGGGCAGGTAACCCAAACGTCCTTGGGGATCCCCACTTTTTCCACGAATTCCATGCGGCACCTCCTGTGATCGCCGGCCAGTTGGTTAAAAGGAATCAGGGTACTTAGCCAATGTTTCCGTTTGTAAGTAGTCTTCTACCTTCATGGTGTCATCTACGTTTTCGGGCGTTTTGTTAATCATCTGGTAAAAGCGCGGCAGGCCGATTCCAATGGGCGGTGGAGCGGTGGCGTCGATGCCGCCTCGGGTTCCTACGTTCCCTGGTGTCGACAGACTGGGGTCCAAGGGGAAGGCGGCGCTGCCCTTCACCACCACCAGATCTTTATCCCACTGGGTGCGGTAGGCTACTGACCACATCACGTCGCCCTCGTTGAAGAGATTCACGTCCTCATCTACCGCGATGACATGCTTAATGCGGGAGTCACAGGGGAGGGTGGCCATGATGGCATCCTTGCCTATACCTGGTCGGGTCTTCTTTACCTGGAGATATACGTGATTGCGGCGGCCAGAAATGGGAACATAGACATTCATCAGCTCAGGGAGAACACTTTTGACTACGCTGTAGATCCTGGCCTCCAGTTGGAAGTTCCCTAGCATAACCAAAGTGTCCACTAAACCCACACCAACGTCGTGATAGATGGCATCACGGCGGTATGTCACGCAACTCACCTCGATGACTGTGCTGGGGCGCTGAGGGCCGATGTAGCCGGTGTACTCCCCAAAGGGCCCCTCGGCCTCGAAGACATTTCTCGGCACATAGCCCTCGATGACTATCTCCGCTTCGGCGGGCACCATCAGCTCATCGCCGAAGGTTTCAGTGGGTACCAGCTGCAACGGTTTGCCCATGACGCCCCCCATGGCCGGGTAGTGGCTCTCGGGGTAAGTCAAGCGCGACTGTCCGCCCGCAATGGCCGCCGGATGGTGGCCAATCCAAACGGCCACGGGCATATTCTTACCCCGTTTCCACCACTTAAGAATGTTCTGCATGTTGTGAGAGGACACCGCGGCCCAATAGCCGGTACGGCGGGGGTGCTTGACCCAAATGCGCTGCAGGGAGGTGTTGTCTATCCCGGTGTCTGGGTCGACACAGGTCACGAACCCGGCGCAGATGTAGGGACCGGGATCCATGTAGTTGTGGGTAAGGATGGGGAACTTGAGCAGATTCACCTCCTCGCCCCTTTCTAACACCTGTTTCACCGGCGCTTCGTCACGGGGCACCACCACCGGCGCAATGCGGTCGGCCACCTTAGCCGCATAATCCATTGCCACCCGGCGGGGGTCGACGCCAAGGATCTCGGCGCAAAGCTGCCTACTGGCTGCGAGGTTGGTGACTACGGGGAAGGGGCTTTCCTTACCATTGTCCAGGATGGGGCGCTGGATAATTATGATAGGGTATTTTTTCAGAGCGTCCAGCTTGCGCTGCAAGGCGGTGATCTCGTAAGCCACCTTGAGAGGCCTGTCAATCCGCAAAATCGCGTGTGGATTGTTGTGCTCTAACTGCTTTAGATAGGTCCTGAGATTTTTTTGCATATCCGATCATCCTTTCTTTAAATCGATCCTCTTCGCTGAGCTAACTACCAGATCGTAAACTAAAGAAGAAGGGAGAAATGGGTGACACTCCTGAGAGGGAGAAAAGAGTGTACCCATGGAGAATGTAACAGGAGTCAAGAAGAAGAGCAAGAAGAAAGGTACTAGAGTTCCCCTACGGCCTTTCGTTTTTAATTTTCCTTTGTTTTAAAGTTGGTTTAACCTTGAAATAACCGTCTCTAAACACTAACTTTGTTTACTTCTTTGAAATTTAATAGATGGGATATAAAGGCAGGATTTATTCTGATAAACAATGCCGAATTTGGTCAAATTGACGAAGAGGAGACAAATAAAGGTGGGGATGAAGAATTTAAAACTCTAAACGGCGGATAGCTTGCCAATACCTGCACTTTGCCCGGGCTGAAGATATCTGGTTGAAATCTGCATTGGAAGGGGTAAGGGGTGGGTTATTGACTTCAACTATTGTTAAATCACCTCCTTCGGTTTGAAATAGGTTCGTTGAGTAAGCATGGCAAAGATCACTCGAATCAACTTATGGGCCGTGGCAAAGAGAGCCTTTTGAGGGGGCAATCCTTCTTTCTTTCTCTTGAGGAAATAGGCCTTGAAGAACGCATTTTGAGAAACCACAGAAGCGGTTATCAGATAGATCGCTCTTCTCAGATGCCGATTGCCTCTTTTGGTTATTTTACTCATCCCAACAAAGTTTCCTGATTGACGAACCGAGGGATCCCATCCCGCAAAAGCAATCAGCTTTTTGTGAGAGGTAAAATTCTCGACTTGACCCATCTCCGCCAGAAAGGGCGCCGCCGTCTTCGGCCCCACCCCTTTAATCGATCTGAGGATCTTAAGATTCTCTTTCCTCGTGGCCTTGCATAAATCAGTCAGAAGCTTCGTCACTTCCCGAAGCCTTTCGTCCAAGTGCAGAAGCGTGGAGATTTTGCCTTGAAGAATCACTTCCTTAGCCGGGCTCACCACGGCCACAGAGCTTCGTGCTGCCCGAAGGATATCCTCCGAAGAAAACCTCAGCTTATTGCCTACATAGGGCCCCTTCAAAGCCTTAGCGATAGCCCTCGGTTTGGCCACCCTCACCCGACGAGCCGACGGATACTCCTGCAAAAAACGAAGCATCACACGCGTATAGAGATTCCCAATCGATTCGAGCTCGGGAAAGGTCGCCCTCAACACCCTCTTGATCTCCACCTTCGTCGCAGCAATCAGATGACAAAGGGACTCTCTTTCGCGCGAAAGATCTCTTAAATCCTGAAGATCCTGGGAAACAGACAACTGTAAGATCCCTTCTTGATGCGCCAAGAGAAACTTAGCAATCGTTGAAGCATCCTTCTTATCCGTCCTCGTCTTACGAAGCGAAAGCTTTGCAAAATTGGAGATCAATAGAGGGTTCACTACTACAGTGCGAATCCCTTCAACGGTGAGAAACGAGAAAAGATTGATGTGATAACACCCCGTTGACTCCATGGCCACCATCACCTCATCCCCTCTCTGACCATGAAAAGAGAGGGTCCTCAAAATCTCTGAAAACCCATTGGAGTTCATTTCATAAGTCCCTGAGAAAAGCTCTTTGCCCTCCTTATCCAGACCCACTGCTGAAAAGAAATCTTTTGAAACATCCACTCCAATAAAAAGACTGTACATCTTTCTCCCTCCTTTACTGGATCGGCAGGATTAGCCTCCCCACCAAACCTCCATCATGACCAGGGTTCACTGACCCAATCAACTTATCAGGGCTTCGGGAGGCAGGGAACACACCGAAGTAAGGGTTCTAGACCCAGGAAGAAGTTCGTCCCCCTGCCTTTCTCATTTTGGATTCTTTATAACACGATTAATAGTAGGAAGTTGTCTTCAGAAAGGGGGATGGGGACTTCCTCTAAATTCTGGTATCGCTAAAACTGAGGTATGAAAATACCGGTCGGTAAAACAAGCATTGGGAGAATACGGTGGTTAGTGTGAAAGGCTCATCAAAAGATCATTCAGCTTAGTTTTATCCCTTGGAGGGATGTCCAGGAATTTCGCTCCGCACTGATAATCTCCTCTCGCTTTTCCAGAACAAATGTCCCTCCGCACCACCTCAGCATGCATCTCGATTGAATTAATTTCAGAGGCTAAAATGAAAGAAACTTTTGACTTTAGATGTTGACCAATCTCCATTTGCTCAGAAGACTGGATTAACATCCCACCTTTGCTAAAATTCGTTACTCGACCTTCATGGCTGACGGATGAGCCAATTTGATTAAATTGGATCGGCCAATACACATTAAACCTGGGATATTTCCTTCTTTCATGGTTGGTCTCAGAGTGGAGTTCTGTCTTCTTTTCTTCTGTTTCCATAAGTTTTACTTTTTTAAATCGATGGGAAGCATATTCAAGGACAAAGAAGAGAGAAGAAATGAGACGAGAGAGCAAGATGATAAGAGAAAAAGTCATGATGGAGATCAAAAAGAAAGTCACCTTCACCGTCCCCCGATAATAATTTGTTTCCCAAAAAGAATTTTTGGCCCTTCTTGCTTTTACTTTAACAGCCACCGAATGCACCCCTCCTAAATTGCGGTTACCACGATTGCAGACCTATATAGGAGAAATGTTCACAAAAAAACAGGGTCATTTCTAACCCTGCTATTTCTATCCCGTTGTTCTTTGAGATGAATAACATTTTAATAGGGGGTTTACCTCATCCACCCCCCGAAGGTGTTTTGAAAGGAGGAGGGCGGTAGAATCAGCGAAATTAACCGCCTGCTTTTGGAGAAGCATAATATATGCCAAATATAAGAGTTTGAGATTACAGAGATTTTATTTTGAGGTTATGGTCAAATTGACAATTTTGTAACCGTTTAGGACAAACTCACCCTGGTGGATTTTTATTGGTCCTTGAATGACGGTGTTTCTCTTACTGAAAGCCATTTATCCAAAACATCTTTTTTGAATCTCCAACTTCTCCCAACCTTATGCCCTGGGAGCTTTCCGTCTTTCGCCAAACGATAGATGGTCCGGACATTGAAGTTTAAGTATTCTGCCGCCTCATGCGGTGACATGATCTCCTTCATAAGAATTACTCCATTCAAGAAATTCTATTCCGTTTAGAAAAAATCTGTTTTCATATCCCATGTAACAATCTTGCTATCAAAAGTTAATAACGGAGGGCTTCAGTTTTAATAGGAGTGTATTAGGAACAGGGTGTCAATGAGAATTGAGAGGAACCTTGATTCGATGGGAGAAATGAGGATATTTGCAGGAACCTGAATTGAAGAGTTCACCTACCTCCTCAATCTAAGCCAATATCCGATGTCAACGATTGC
>DATHCH010000193.1:0-6715 GCA_035319625.1 Thermodesulfobacteriota bacterium | reverse complement strand
GCTCCGTACCCTTCTTAGACGGAGGACGTGAGCCCCGCATCCCAACTTCCTTCCGATATCTCTTCCCAGGGCGCGGATGTAAGTCCCCTTCGAACAGGAAACGTTGAAACGAACGAGCGGCAGCTCAATCTCTTCCACTTGAACCCGGTAATCTCCACTTCTCTCTCTTTTCGCTCGACCTCGATACCTTTTCTAGCTAACCTGTAAAGAGGCCTTCCTTGCATTTTGACAGCTGAAAACATGGGAGGAGTCTGAAACATCTTTCCCCGAAAGGTATGGATAAGAGCTGCAATCTCTCCGGGGACGAGCCCCTCCCATTCCTGTCTCATGACCACCTGGCCGGTCCAATCATCGGTGGTTGTCTCCTCCCCTAACTGGAGCGTCACCTGATAGTCTTTTGGACCTTCGCCCAGGAACGGAACCAGTTTCGTCCCTTCGTTCATGGCAACGGGCAGAACTCCCGTGGCAAAAGGATCAAGGGTCCCGATATGGCCTGCCTTCTCCACATCAAATCGATGCTTGATTTCCCTGACCACATCGAGGGAGGTGATCCCCTCAGGCTTATCTACGATGAGGAGACCGTCAATCCCCTTCCTCTTCCCCATGGCGCTCCTTTTCCTGATGAATGTTCCGGATCAACTCTTCCATATGAATCGCATACTCGACGGAAGGATCGAATTGAAACGTGATCTCTGGCGTGTATCTCAGCCGGATGCGACGACCCAGTTCCTTCCGGAGATACCCTTTGGCGCTGTCCAGACCCTTCATGGAACTCTCCCTCTCTGCCTGGGTCCCAGCCACACTATAATAGACTCTCGCAAACCGGCAATCTTCGGAAACAGTCACCCTGGTGATCGTGATAAAGCCGATACGAGGATCTTTGATCGATTTCAGCAGCATTTGAGAGACTTCCTTCTGGATCAAATCCGCTACTTTATCAGAACGTTTTCCTTCCATTCTAGCCTTTAACAAAATCAGTAATTCTCAGGCCGTCATTCCCGCGAAAGCGGGAATCCAGGTGAAAAAACTGGATTCCGGATCAAGTCCGGAATGACAGATAAAGTAAACAGGCTTTTGACGCGCGACACTAGGAACGATGGGGGTTGAACGATAAACGATGGACAGCATATCATCTTCTTTGTTCATTGTTCAACGTCCTTCGTTCATTGTCCATCGGTTACACCGTAATGATTTCAATTTCCGAATGCACCATCTCAACAAGGTTCATCTGCTCGATAAAGTGAACCACTTTATCCAAGCTTGAATTGATATATCGCCGATCGTTCCCAACCGTGCAGAAACCAATCTGTGCCCGCTGCCAAAGATCATTATCTCCGACCTCTGAAATCGATACGTTAAACCGATGTTTCACCCGATCGATCAATTTCCGGAGCACATGCCGTTTTCCCTTTAAAGAATGATTTTCCGGAATTCGAAGGTCGAGCTGGCAAATCCCGATCACCATCTGAGTCACAGACCCATCAAAAAAATCCTAAACCCTAAACTCGAAACCTTAAACTCTAAATAAACTCAAATTTCGAAAACGCAAAACTCAGAACCCTATAACCGTTTGACTTTTTGATTTTGGACTTGTTTTGAATTTAGTGTTTAGAGTCAAGCCTTACGCCAGCCGGGTTTGAACTTCTTCAACCTCATAGGACTCAATGACATCCCCGAGTTTGATATCATTGAAATTTTCGATGCCGATCCCGCACTCGAGCCCCTGGCTGCAGTCCTTCATGTCATCTTTGAATCGCCTCAGCGAGGAGATCCGGCCGTCGTAGACGACGACATTGTCCCTCAGCAGTCTCGCATGAGATCCTCGGACCACTTTGCCGTCGACCACGAGACTGCCTGCAACGGTTCCCACTTTTCGGATATTGAAAACCTGTATCACTTGCGCCCTTCCGAGGACATGTTCCTTGTAAGTGGGTTCCAGTAATCCTTCCAAGGCGTTCTTAATATCGGTGATCGCATCGTAGATGATGGAATAAGTCCGGATGTCCACGTGCTCTTCCTCGGCCAGGGACTGGGCTTTCACACCCGGCCTTACATTAAACCCGATGATGATTGCATTTGAAGCCGATGCTAAATTCACATCCGTCTCTGTGATGCCGCCGACCGCGTCGTGAAGGACATTGACTTTCACTTGGTCCGTAGGGAACTTCTTCAATGCCTCTTTCACGGCCTCAATCGATCCCTGGACATCCGCCTTAATGACGACGTTCAGCTCCTTCACTTCCCCCTTTTTAATCTTATCATAAAGTTCTTCGAGCGACACCTTGCTCAACTTCGAAAGTTCCTTCTCACGAATCTTTTCCTGCCGGTAGAGACTGATCTGCTTGGCCATCCTCTCTTCGGAAACGACAATGAACGGCTCTCCCGCCTCGGGAACATCCGTAAAACCCACCACTTCCACAGGGGTAGAGGGAGGCGCCTCCCCTATCTTCTGCCCCCTGTCGTTTAGCATGGCTCTGACCCTGCCGTAGTGGGAGCCTGCGATAAAGGCGTCTCCCGTCTTCAGGGTTCCCTCTTGAACCAGAAGGGTGGCCACAGGCCCCCTCCCCTTGTCCAATTTGGACTCAATGATGACCCCTCGAGCAGATTTATCCGGATTGGCCCTTAACTCCAGCACCTCTGCCTGAAGAAGGATCAAATCCAGCAACTCTTTGATCCCGGTCTTCTGTTTGGCCGAAACCTCAGCAAACAGGGTAGATCCTCCCCATTGTTCTGGGACAAGGCCATATTCCGAAAGGTCTTTCTTCACCTTTTCCGGGTTGGCGGTTGGTTTGTCGATCTTGTTAATGGCGACCACGATGGGAACCTTGGCCGCTCGAGCATGGTCGATCGCCTCTTTCGTCTGCGGCATCATCCCGTCATCCGCAGCGACTACCAGGACGACGACGTCCGTCACCTGAGCTCCTCTTGCCCTCATAGCAGTAAAGGCTTCGTGCCCGGGAGTGTCAATAAAGACCACATGCCCATTTTCCAGGTTGACATCATAGGCTCCAATGTGCTGGGTGATACCCCCCGCCTCCCCATCCACGACATTCGTCTTCCTGATCGCATCCAGAAGCATGGTCTTCCCATGATCCACGTGGCCCATGATCGTCACCACCGGAGGTCTGGGTTTCAGCTGTTCGGGGAGATCCTCTCTTCTTTCCAGCAGGTCCTGTCGTTCTAAAGAGACTCTCTCCACCTCGTAGCCGAATTCACCGGCCACCAGAGAGGCGACATCCGCATCGATGGGCTGGTTGATATTGACCAACACGCCCATTTCCATCAACTTCTTAATCAATTCCCCGCCTTTGACACCCATCCTCTTTGCAAGATCCCCAACAGCGATGGCCTCGGCGATTCGAATGATTCTCTTAATCGGCTTGGGAACCGTTACCTCTGTCTTCTTCGGCGTCTTTAAGACCACCTTCTTTTTCATGGGGCGGAAGGGCCTGAACGTGACGACCTCCACTTCCTTCTCCTCTCCTTTTCCCTCTTCGACCTCGTCCTCCCCCAGCATCCTTTCCTCAATCCTCTTCCTCTTCTTTACAAAACCCTTCTTCTTCGCGAGGGCAGCCAGTCTTTCTCTCTCCAACAATTCTTCTTTCTCTAAGACCTTCACCTCGCCTCTCTTGAGAGGGGCTTCCTTCGGTTTAGCTGCCTCGGCCTCCTTCCCGAGGCCGGTTTTCTCTTTGACCTCCTTAAGTGATACACCGGAGGGCACTGCCTCAATGGGTCTGGATGGCACTGCCTCTCCTGCTGCAGCCTTTGCCTCAACAGATACCGCTGGTTGCTCAGTCGCCTCCTTTTTCTTACTTCCTCTTACGGGCTTGCCCGTAGCCTTCTCCTCTTTTTCCAGCTCTTTTCGCTCTGCCGCCTTCTTCGGGGTCTCCAACTCGATTCCGGCTATTCCTTCTTTCGCTCTTGCCTCTGCAATTTTTTCTTTTGCAATCTCGGATTCCACAACAGCCAATGGAGGCGGCGGGGGCTCCGCTTTGACTTCCAGGGTTCTTGCCCTTCTCCGAATCACAGTAGGTTTGACGCGCTTCTCAACGATTTCCTTCTCAGAATCTCTTTCGATGATCTTCTCATCCGATAAGGAGACTTTTTTTTCGGGTTCCGTAGGCTTCTTATCCCGTACCTTCACCCCTATGCGTTTGAGTTTCAGAAGCAGTTTATCATCCTCCATCCCGACTTCCCTTGCAAGATCGAGGACCTTACTCTTTGCCATTTCCTACCTCCTGTGTAAAAAACCCTTTACCGGAGGACGTCGGAAATCCGTCGTCTCCAAAAACGCGATCCCTCTGTTCTTTTTCTTTGCCATGTTCAAACATTCATGATCTGGACAGAGATAAAATCCTCGGCCTTGATGGGGCTTGTTCGGGTCCACAACCATCACTCCTTCTGGACGCCGGACCAGCCAAATCATTTCTTCCTTGTTTCTTTTTTGTCGACATCCGAGACAAGTGCGGATGGGGATATGCCCTTCCTTGCTCATGCCTTCTTGCCTTCGACGTATTTGTTTGCCGATTGGACCAATTTCTCCGCCTTTTTGATCCCGATCCCTGGAATGGCAGAGAGCTTTTCGCTACTCGTCTCCAAAATATCACGAACGACTTTAAATCCATTCTCCTCCAACAGTTGAGCTGTCTTCTCTCCTACCCCCTCCAGCCGGTCCACCGGGTCGGAGCCGGGATCGCCTGCAGTCGGACCCGCCTCTTGGGCTACTCCTGTCCCTTCCTCGTTTTTCGATATCTGAACCGCCCCTTCGACGATCTCTACAGCCTTTTCCTTTTCAATCCCCAAGACCTTCGCCAACTCTTCAGGATCAACCTCGGCCAGCTCCTTAATCGATCGGAAGCCTTCGTTATACAGGATACGGCTCGCCACATCTCCGACATAAGGGAGGCCGCTGAACTTTTCGAGAATTTCACCGGAGATCTTCTCCATCCTCGATTCGCTCTTGATATCGATTTTCCAGCCCGTCAATTTGGACGCTAATCGGACATTCTGCCCCTTTTTCCCGATCGCGAGGGAAAGCTGGTCGTCCGCTACGACCACCTCCATATGACGATTCTCCTCGTCGATATAAACCCGGGAAATCTTGGCCGGAGCCAGGGCATTACACACATATTTGGCTTGATCTTGAGACCAAGGGATGATGTCAATCCGTTCCCCTCGAAGTTCTTGAACGACGCTCTGGACTCGAGAGCCCTTCATGCCCACACAAGCCCCCACGGGGTCCACATCCCGGTTAGAGCTGTAAACAGAGATCTTCGCTCTCTCCCCTGGCTCCCGGGCCGCACTGATGACTTTGATCACTCCTTCAGAGATCTCGGGAACCTCCATCTCAAACAACTTGACCAGAAACCCTGGATGGGTTCTTGAAAGAAAGATTTGCGGTCCCTTTGAGTTCTTCTGTACGTCGACAATATAGGCCCGAAGTCGCTCCCCTTGTCGATAGCTCTCCCCAGGGATTTGCTCCTTCGTCAAAAGAGCGGCTTCTGCCCTGCCGACGCTAATATAGACATTTCCTTTCTCCATCCTCTGAACGCTTCCGCTCACCAGGTCTCCCTTTCGATCCTTAAATTCGTTATACACATTTTCCCGTTCAGCGTCCCTCACCTTCTGGATGATCACCTGCTTTGCCGTTTGGGCTCCAATCCGGCCGAAGTCGGTATTGAGTTTCACTCCCAAACTGTCTCCGATCTGAGCCTCGCTGTCGAATTCTCTCGCTTCCTTCAGAGAGATCTCCGTCGATGGATCCGTTACCTCCTCCACCACTTGCTTGAACTGAAACAGCTCCACCTCGCCAGCCTCCTCGTTATAGTGGACTTCTATCTCCCCTTGGTGCCCATATTTCTTTCTCGAGGCTGTCAGCACGGCCTGTTCTAAGGCCTCGATGATCACCTTCCGGTCGATCCCCTTATCCTTTCCCACTTGATCAATCACATAATTGAGATTGGACGGCATAACTCATCTCTCCCTTTCTGAAAAGAAGTTCCCGTCTCTCCCTGAGAGGCGACGGGCTTCCAGTAAATGGTATCTTATTCTGGAGCGTGCTCCTTGCGGAATAGGTCCGGCTCAACCTCCAAGTTGGCTTTAACCACATTGGAGAGAGGAATCTGAAAGATTCCCCCCTCTGCTTCCATTTCAATTTGGTTTGCGGAAACCCCCAGAAGCCTTCCCTTGAATTGCCGGCGATTCTGAATGGGGTCGAGGGTCTTCACTTTAATCAAACTGTTGCGATATTTCATGAAGTCTTTTTCGGTTTTCAAAGGGCGGGTGAGACCTGGAGAGGAGACCTCAAGCGTGTAGGGAATCTGTATGAGATCCTCCACATCCAGACTCCTTCCGATTTCCTGGCTAATTCGACTACAATCCTCAAGGGTAACCCCTCCACCCTTGTCCAGATAGAGGCGAAGAACCCATCCTTTCGATTCTCTTCGATACTCGACATCTACCAGCTCCATTCCTTCATCCGAAATAATAGGATCCGCTATCGCACGGACTCGATCCACAATCTCCATCTTCTCTGCCTTTGTGCTCTAGGCTTCTTAAAAAAAAAGCGGGCAAACAGCCCGCTTTTTCAGCAGACCAACAGATCTAAAATCAATATACTATAACCCGCTCTGAAATGCAAGGAAAATCTTGACCCATCCCAAAAAGATTTTACTCGTCATGCGATCGAATTTCCCTCGGTTGATCAAAAGATTAA
>DATHCH010000192.1:0-5880 GCA_035319625.1 Thermodesulfobacteriota bacterium | reverse complement strand
TGGAAGAATAATCTGACCAGGGAGAAGCAGGTTCCCGATTTTCTGAATTACATCTACCCTGGTCTTAAGGCAATAAAACCCGAAGCGGTGAATATCATCCGGTAGGAGAAGAAACATGAAAATCAGAACACAATTCATCATAACCATGCTCCTGTTCGGCATTATACTGGTTATTATTGTGGCCTCGGCTATAATCGTGAACCAGCTGGCGCAAAAAGCCAACGAACAGGAAAACATTGCCAGCACTATCGCTCAGGGCGCAAGCGATCTGAGCTATTTGTCCAATGATTACCTGATCTACCGTGAGAGCCAGCAACTCAGCCGATGGCAATCTAAGTTCGCCTGGTTTTCCAGCCAGGTGGCCAGATTGAATGTTGACAAACTTGAGCAACGGGCCCTTTTCCGCAATATACAGGCAAATACCCTCCGACTAAAAGAAGTATTCGACGGTGTGGTATCTGCTGTTAGAAATTCATCTCGGACTCGGAATGCAGTTTCTGACTTGGCATTCTATCGGGTCTCGTGGAGCCGGATATCAGTCCAAAGCGAGAGGCTCGTATCGGACGCTTCACGCTTGTCAAAGCTTTTACGTCAACAAATGGAACAGCTAAGAACAATAAGAACCATGCTTATGTATATCATCCTGGGCCTGTTCGGTCTGTTTCTCTTGGCCAACTATATCCTGACTTACCGCCGCATCCTGAAATCAATAATGAGACTGCAGGCCGGTGCTGCTGTCATTGGTTCCGGCAATCTCGATTTTGTCATCGAAGAAAAGAAAAATGACGAAATCGGCGATTTGTCACGCGCCTTCAATCAGATGACCATTAACCTGAAGGCCGTGACCGCCTCCAAAGCTGACCTGGAGACGGAGGTTATCCACCGCAAGCAGGCGGAAGAGGATCTTGGTCGGCAGCGCGAGTGGCTGCGCGTAACGCTTAGCAGTATCGGCGATGCGGTGATCGCCAGCGACACAGAAGGTCGAATCACCTTCCTTAATTCCGTCGCTGTAACACTGACTGGCTGGCAATCCGAAGAGGCCTTGGGCCAACCGATCCAGAGCGTTTTCAGGATCATCAACCAAAAGACCCATAAGCCGGCTGAGAACCTGGTGGAGCGAGTGTTGCATGAGAAACGCGTGGTCGCTCTGGCCAACGACAGCGCACTCGTTAACAGAGATGGCCGTGAAATTTCAATCGAGGACAGCGCAGCGCCGATCAAGGACAGCGCCGGTAACGCATTCGGCGTGATCCTCGTTTTCCATGACGTCACCGAGAAGCGGCGCGCACAGATGGAGCTACGTGAGGCGCACGGACGGGCGGTCTGGCTGGCGCGGTTTCCGGATGAGAACCCCAACCCTGTGCTGCGAGCATCAGGAGATGGAAGTGTCCTCTATTGCAATCCGGCGTCCTCGGAGAGGCGCGGGTGGACGTGCCAGGTCGGCCAGCTTCTGCAAAATGAACTGCTCCCGCTGGTTGGCCGGGCAATGACGGAAAGAGAGGAAGTCCAGCAGGATGTTGAACTGGGCGGAAGGTCTTATTTTGTTTCGGTCACACCTTTCCCGGGAGAAGGCTATGCCAACATCTACGGACGCGACACCACCGAGCGCAAGCGGGCCGATGACGCGCTGCGGCAGCGCACTTTTGAACTTCAGCAACTGACGGAGACGCTGGAGCAGCGAGTGCGAGAACGAACAGTGGAACTGGCAAAAGCCAATGAAACATTGCGGCAACTATCCGTAAGACTTCTCTCTGCCCAAGAGGAGGAGAGAAGGAGAATTGCCGGCGAGATTCACGATACCCTCGGCGCTTGCCTGAGCGCAATCAAGTTCAAGGTGGAAAGCGTTTTCCAGGGAATCACAAAGACCCCCAGTGCTCCGATCGAATCTTTGGGAGCCATCATCCCCGTGATTCAAGAAGGCGTCGAGGAATGTCGAAGAATACAGATGGATTTACGGCCATCGATGCTAGATGACCTGGGTCTCTTGCCCACCCTCTCGTGGTTCTGCAGAAGGTTCCAGACGATTTATTCTGGGATTCGCGTAGACCAGGAGGTGATGATCGAGGAAAGTGAGGTGCCCGTTTCTTTGAAGATCGTCATCTATCGGGTCACCCAAGAAGCAATGAACAACAGCGCGAAACACAGTAAGGCAAATAGCTTGCGCTTGTCTTTGTTGAAAACGGATGGTAGGATAAATTTCATGGTTGAAGATAATGGCCAGGGTTTCGACCTGGAGAAGGCGCTCGGCTCGGAGAACACAAACCGCGGATTGGGACTCACAAATATGAGGGAACGTATTGAACTTTCCGGTGGTTGTTTCGAGATCGAATCCGCTAAGGGGAAAGGGACAATCGTTCGTGCGTGGTGGCCCATCTGAATGCCGAATTCGGATTGCGGAATGGAAGAAAAAACTGACGGCCCAATTATGGACCTCTTAATAAATCAACTGGAGGGGGAAAATGCTGAGAGTATTGATCGTCGAGGACAATCGAATCTTCCGGGAAGCTCTCAAGAAGCGTCTTGATGACCATTTCCCATCTATCGTCGTTGAGGAGGTCTCGAACGGTGACGAGGCCCTCCAAAAAATCAACACGGCTTCGCCCGGCCTTATCTTCATGGATATCCGTTTGCCCGGAGTCAATGGCCTTCATCTCACCAAAGAGATAAAAAAGAATTTTCCGGGTATCGGCATTGCTATTCTGACAGATTACGACTTGCCAGAATACCGTGAAGCGGCAAGACAATTTGGGGCCGACCGGTTTTTTGTCAAAAGTTCTTTCAAATGGGATGAGGTTGAGGCGCTGGTGAGATCGATTTCCCCGGCTGTACCGTAACGCTTTTTCCCCGGGGTCGAGCCCTTATCGGACAGGGCTCATTTTTCTCCTTTGAAGTACTGACTGGGATTTTCCATGAACGTCTTGTAAATCCGGTAGTATTCCGTATCTTCATACTGGATCGTTTTCACAGGAGTGTGATCGAAGCTGTAAATCACGGATCCAGGACAAGCTAAGAGAATGGGGGAATGGGTGGCAATGATAAATTGGGCATGTCCCAGAGCGTCCATCTCCCGAAGGAGTTTCAGAAGCTCCAACTGGCTCTTGGGCGAGAGGGCTGTTTCCGGCTCATCCAGAAGGTAAAGTCCTTTGATCTTGTAGCGCGCCCTGAAGAAGGACATCAAAGATTGACCGTGGGATTGGGTCAACAATGATTTTCCACCAAAGTATTCAATCTGCCCCGGATTGTCTGCCTCCCACATCTCCACCAGTCCGGCAAAATTGCGGAAGATCTGTGAGGAGAAGAAGGAACCGGGGATAACGCCATCTGTCCATTCGACCTCGATATACAGGAACAACATTTCTTCATACGGATTGGGATCGACGCGGGTGTTCTCCGCTCCGCCCCAGATGTGGATATGGCACCCTCGGGCCAGAGCTTCCAGCAGGGTGGTTTTCCCCGATCCGTTTTCCCCGACAAAAAAGGTGACAGGAGAAGAGAACGCGATGCTTCGAGTGCTCCGGAGGACACCGATGTTGAAGGGATAATGGTCCCGGGTTGGGTATTTCTCGGACAACAACCTCGCTTCTTTGAGATGTAACAAGAGACTGCCTCCTTAATTGCGCATAGACCTGCTACATTTCAGACCACTTTTTGAGTCGTTTATTGTAATTCATTTAACTTCCGATGCCTCTATTTCATTGTAATAATTGCGATGGGTCGTTTTTCTGACCTTTCGATAGACGCCGGTTACTTGGACCTCTTGCCCCGGTCGAAGTTCCACGCGTTCCGAGATAAAGATATTGACACGACCTCCGGATTCGCCAACGAGTATAAATGTCGTATAGCTCTCTTGAACATTTGCTGCTTTAAATTTTAGATTTGAAACAATACCCTTGACCGAGACCTCCTTCCCATCAAAAGAATCTTTGTTGGTTACAATCTTTTCAACCGTCGTATCCATGGGAAAAATGGAAAACCCGCTCAGAACAATTGTTAAAGCCAAAACCATGCCGAACAGAAATTTTGGAGTGCATCGTTTCATTTTACATTCCTCCTGTCCCGTTAGCATACATTGAATCAAGTAACATCATCCTGGACTTGCTCCCACCCTCTTGCCCTCTCAACGGCCCTCTTCCACTTCCGGTAGAGACATTCCCTCTGTTTCGAACTCATCCGAGGAATAAACTTTCTCTTTACTCTGTAATTTGCGGCGATTTGCTGTTGATCCTTCCAAAACCCTACGGCCAAACCCGCCAGGTAGGCGGCTCCCAGGGCGGTTGTCTCCGTTGTCTCCTGGATGATTACCGGAACCCCCAGAATGTCGGCTTGAAATTGCATCAAAAACTCGTTTGCGGCCGCCCCTCCATCCACCCGCAATTCCTTCAGCTTCATTCCGGAATCCTCCTCCATGCATTCCAGAACGTCTCTGGTCTGATAGGCAATCGACTCTAAGGCGGCCCGGGTGATATGAGCTTGCGTTGTTCCCCTGGTAATTCCTAGAATCGTTCCTCGCGCATACATGTCCCAGTAGGGTGCTCCCAAGCCCACGAAAGCTGGGACAAAATAGACGCCGTCATTCGATTGGAGGCTGGTCGCTAACCTTTCACTTTCGGAAGCCTGCTGAATTATCCGCAGCCCGTCCCGGAGCCATTGGACGACAGCCCCGCCGATAAAGACGCTCCCTTCTAACGCATATTCAATTTTTCGACCGATTCCCCAGGCGATCGTTGTCAGAAGGTTTTTCCTGGAAAGCACCGGCTTCCCCCCTATATTCATCAGCAAAAAACATCCTGTTCCGTAGGTGTTCTTGGACAGGCCCTTGCGGAAGCAGGTTTGGCCGAAAAGAGCTCCTTGTTGATCCCCGACGATTCCCGCAACAGGGACCTCCAGGGCCAAAAAGGCCGAAGAAGATGTGCTTCCGTAGATTTCACTGGAAGCTTTGACAGCTGGCAGGATTTGTCCAGGGATATCCAAATATTCCAAGATCTCCCCATCCCACGAAAGATCATGAATATTATAAAGCATCGTCCGGGAAGCGTTAGAATAATCGGTGATATGGAGCTTCTTCCCTGTCAGATGGTACACCAACCAGCTATCCACCGTGCCAAAGGCCAGTTCCCCTCTTTCAGCTGCCCGGCGGATCGTTTTTTGCTGGCCCAGAATCCACTGGACCTTGGTGGCCGAAAAATAGGCGTCGATCACCAATCCAGTTTTTTTGCGAATCTTATGGGCGAATTTTGTCTTCTTGATTTTGGAACAGGCCGGGGCGGTCCTGCGGCACTGCCATACGATGGCGTTGTATACGGGCCGGCCGCTCTCCCTGTCCCAGATTAAAGTCGTCTCCCTCTGGTTGGTGACCCCGATCGCGGCGATTTGTTGAGGGGAGAGGTTGAAGGAATCAAGGGCCTTTCGAGCAGCTTCCATTTGCGAGTCCCATATTTCCACAGGATCATGTTCCACCCATCCGGGCCTGGGATAGATCTGCTCAAACTCCTTGGCAGCTATGCTAACAACCTTCCCCTGGCGGTCAAAAATCACGGCTCGGGAACTCGTGGTTCCCTGGTCCAGTGCCATGATATACTCTTTTTCCATTAATGGATCCTCCCGGAGACAAGAGTTGTTGATCGCCCACCAAAATATATCATATCGAAACACATTTCAAGGGACGCCACCTCTCACTCCCTTGTCAATCCAAAAGCACAATCCTCCCCATCGGGGAAAAATGCTCAGTAGCCCCCTACCTCATACGTCCGACCAGAATTTATCTGTCCGCAATGGCCAATTTTTTGGAAAGACCTCAATTGATTTTTGTGGAGGGAGAATAACTCCGCCCGATTTTCTTGGTTTGCGCGTGACGACCCCGCTTTTCAGGCCGTAAATTCC
>DATHCH010000191.1:0-12224 GCA_035319625.1 Thermodesulfobacteriota bacterium | reverse complement strand
TACCCAAACCAGGATGCCTAAAATAATCTTTTTCCACATAAACTTACCCTTGTTATTTACCTGTTGCTCTGAAGTCTCCTTCGTCCCTCAATCAATATGAGCCAACGGAAGCTAAATAAAAGCAAATAATGTGCCGGATTTTTAGATTTATAATCATGCGAAATTTAATGAACTTCCTGGATTGAATTTTGAGGGGCAATCCTTTTGATGGTAAATTCCTGATCAATGATCAAGAAATTGTAATGTATCCTTATCGCTTTATCTCCGCGTCTCCCCTTGCTATTTCTTTTCGCATGCTCTCTCTGCAGAGTAGACGGGAATAAGTGCCAATTTCCCCTTACGTCCCCGTGTCGATTGTCTTAATCGAAGCTAATTTCCTGCAATCTTGGTTCTTAAATTCAATGAATCCATACAGTATTTCAAATAGTAATCGGCAAGTCAAAACTCAAAGCAATCCTGAATCCAGGATGAGCCAAGAGGATATCTGTTACTCCTCTGGAATCCCTCCATAAAAGTGGGGAACATGATTTAGGTTCTTGAATAGTCGTTTGTTTTGTGTTTTAAGTTCCTGAGTAGGGGGTTGATTTTAAGAACATAGCTATTCAATACGCTATGTTCGGCAACCCGCGGTCGGTTGTGAGCATGACTCGTTGTCATTTCCGGGAATACTAAAAGATGAGCGAACGAAGAACGTTGTTCTTCATTGACAACCTGAGAATCGCCCTCATCATGCTGGTTATTGCACACCATGCCGGGCAAGCTTATGGACCAACTGGTGACTTTTGGTATTTTGAGAACTCGGAGCGAGCTTCGATTCTGTGGGCCTTCTTCGCAGTCAACCGCTCTTTCTTTATGAGCCTCTTCTTCATGATATCGGGCTACTTCCTACCCGCGTCCTATGATCGTAAAGGGGCCAGGGATTTCCTCAATGACCGTCTTCGTCGCCTGGGAGTTCCCTTGCTGGTTTTTTTCTTCATTATGATTCCTGCCATGACGTACACTTATTACATCAATTTTAGGCACTATGGTCATCTTCCCTTCCTAAGGTACTACTCGCAGGTCTACTTCGGTAGGGGGACCCGTCCGTTCGACTGGAGTGGACGCTGGCCGGACGCACAGTTTGGGCACCTTTGGTTCGTCGAGCATCTGCTGGTTTTTGCAGTTTGCTATGTAATTTGGCGCCTGATTCATCCTCCTCTGGCCAGGATTGAGAGCAGGGGAGAAAAGCCTCCCCGGAATTTAGAGATACTTGCTTTCGCTCTGGCACTCGCTGTGGTTACCTTTGTTGTTCGCATTTGGTACCCAATCGACAAGTGGAGTGCCTTTCTTGGGTTCATCCAAGTTGCCTTTGCAGATGTTCCTCGGGATCTCAGCTTCTTCGTCATTGGTGTCATTGCTTATCGCCGCAAGTGGTTCCTCAATATGCCCAAGAAAAATGGCAAAGTGTGGCTGCTGGTCGGATTGGCTCCCGCTGGATGTTACTACGGCCTTTTCCTGACGGGTCATCCCTATTTCAGCCCGGGCGGACTCAATGTGCAATCACTCGCATACGACTTTTGGGAGGCGTTCCTTTGCAGCGGGTTATGTATTGGCCTCCTCGTCTTATTTCGGGAGAACCTCAATTCTCAAGGGACCCTGGCAAAAAATCTTGCCGGCAGCACCTATGCCGTGTACCTTTTCCACGTCCCAGTCGTTGTCTTCCTACAATATGCAACCTGGCACACCGACATGGCTGCCATCATCAAGTTTACCATGGTGACCCTTGCGGCGATTCCAATGACGTTTCGCATCAGCAGTTACATTCGGCGACTTCCGGTTGCAAGGCGGGTTTTATGAGGGTCTTGAATGTGTGATTTAACAACTTGAGTCAACTCGATATTTTACTATCTAACGAATCATGGGATATCCCTGGTAAACAACTAGACTAATGTCTTCCTTTTTGTGCTCGGTTCCATCTGGAGAATGTTATGAAATGGAGTTTCCAAAAGGCGCCGAGGTCGTTGCAGCCGGAATGTGCGAGAACGAATCAAAATAAGCATAAGACATGGTGATCTGGTAGAAATCAGTCATCATAGGATTCACCAGTTTGTTGGTGGGTTCCATCTTTCGTGCCTCCTTTTCCACAACAAGTCTTCACCCCATGATGACGCTTGAAGTCCATGATTGCAACTGAAAATGGGCAATAAAAAGGCAGGGCCTTTTTTCTGACCCTGCGCTTGCGGAGTTCACGATGTTAAGTTCGGTTAATTTCTTCTAAACCTCTCTTTAAGATTTCCAAACCAATTGTTTTGGAGATGCTGGAGGCACCAAGGGCCGGGACTTCACATCCCAGACTCCAAGATGCTTGAGGATTTTTTCGGTACTCTTAAAGTCATTTTCCTGTTCAGAGATAGGCTACCAGCGATTGCGGCCGCCGCCACGACCACCCCCGGATCCGCCACCTGAGCGAGGACTCTTTTCCTGTGCCTCGTTAACCTTAATGGTCTTGCCGTCAAGGCTTGTTCCATCCATCTTGGAAATCGCCGATTGAGCATCCTCATTTTGAGCGAAGGTTACGAAGCCAAAACCTCGGGAGCGCCCCGTACCCCGGTCTGTGATGACCTTGGCTTCGGTGATTTCCCCGTAAGGCGCGAACGCCTGGCGTAGACCTTCATCCGTCGTGTCCCAGCTCAGTCCCCCGACAAATAGTTTTTTAGCCATATCTTTAACCTCTCCTTTTCTGCGTTGGTTTGTCCAACGCCGTTTGATGGGTAGTACTACTCTTCAGCGGTTGCTCCCTTTGTTCAATTTTGTTTTCTGCAACGCCAGAACCGTTCGGCGGGATGGACACCAGTCATTATTCCCACCCCATCTGCCTCTGCCGAAAGCTCTGAGCCATGTGGGTTGAGTCTTGCCCAGGAGTCACGGTCAACCGATTGCATTAACCTTGCCGACTCATGATGAAAATACCCTCGACCTTACCGGAGGAGTGACTCTCTTGTGTTCGTGGTAAGAGAAAATAGAAAGGCTTACCCTTCGAAAGGCGTATCGAGTTAGGGCCCGGCTCACTTTTTCTTGCTCGACCTCTACAACTTTTCAAAACCATATCATAAAAAGGTAAAGGATTTCAACTCAATTACCTATTCAAAGCAAGCATGTTTTGCCGTAATAGCGACTCCCATCTTTCAGGAGGAAGGCGATGGTCTTCTTCCTCTTGTCACCCGGTGTGAAAATTCTCTTTTTGAAGAAAATTTTCTACCAAAAGGATGCCTCCAGAATAAGAGAGGAAGGAAAAAGGAAAGGGCGAAATATATCGGTTTTCATCTTCAAACTTGATTCAAAAGGGTCTCGCCAGAGTCCACTTCTTTGTATTGAGCTTGAGATATCGCTATGCTCTATGCGCCATACTCTTTGCGATCTTTTGTTTGCAGGGCCAACCTTTTTATGGATGACACCTGAAAATAAATTTCGTGACATTCGAAGATGTGACCTCTTATGTTTCCTCCCCTGACCCCGTAATCCCTCAATATCCTTCTTCAATGTCAAGGGCGGACCCCGGATCTCCTTATCTATTTGGAAATGCTTGATTGCAAGACCTGACGCCGAGCTTTCCACAAAATCGGTAAAGCATCAATATAACCTATCCTGGATATTGTCAATCAGCGTATCAAAGTAATCTGGCACTTTGGCTTCAAAAGTCATCTGCTCGCCGCTGGTGGGGTGTTTGAAGGAAATCGATCTGGAATGAAGCGCTAAACGTCTGTACCCATCCTTGGTTTTACCATATTTACGATCGCCTACGATCGGATGTCCCTTATCAGCCATATGTACACGTATCTGATTCTTCCTGCCGGTCAAAAGATTAATCTCCAGCAGACTAAACTGCTTGGTCTCTTTAAGCACCTTATAAGCAGTCTGTGCCAGTTTGCCTTTTGTGGCATCCGTCGTGGAATAGACGACATAAGCCTTGTTCTCAGACAAGTATGAGGTAATCATTCCCTCTTTTTGGGCGATCTGACCATAAACCACCGCAACATATTTCTTCTCCGTACCTTTCCACTGAGTCTGCAATCGTAACTTAACTTCCTCGCCTTTTGCAAATATCAGTACACCGGATGTCCATTGGTCCAGCCTATGAACAATGAAAATTCGGTTTCGCGACTTTAGAGAGCCTTTGCGTACATAATCCGTTAGAATGTAGTATGCCGTCTTGAATTTATTAGTCTCCGTCCCCACTGTCAATAGCCCCGCAGGCTTATCTACCACCAAGATATCCCTATCCTCGTAGAGTATATCCAAACCTCTTGGCAGATGTTTGCCGGTCGAATGTTTTTTCTTAAGCATACTGAGTACTCTTCTATTTTGTGCAGGTTATAGCCTATTGGCACATTGCTATCGAGTCACAAAGCATGAGGAGCAATAAAGGGGATAGCTCTATCGATTTAGATTCTTTTCCAATATTGCAAGACCTGACCCCAGATCTTGTTGATTGTATTCCCATATTGCTGGCTGTGATAAATAGCAATAATTTTCCCCATAGTCTTCCTCCTGAACGCTCTAATATAGAAATAGTGAAGCTCCGCACCCACAGGTGGGGCTTCCCGGCAAGGTATCTTCATTTTATATTGTGCCCCTCCCTGCCTGCCGGTAGGCATGGACCCCGTCTATCGCGCTTTGGCGGGACGGGGCACTCGCCGGTCAAGGTCTAACCCCACAGACTTCCCTTGAAATGCTTCAAGGAATTTGACTGAAAAATGGAAGCACCTCAAAAAATTGTGCTTCCCGGAAAGGTTCACGCCGTTAGAAATTCCAGTTGTTACGACTCGAAACCGAGCGGGGCATTAGATCCCGCCGGAATTATTCTAGATTGTAATTCCGTCACAGGGGCGACCGCGAAGCAGCGAGGCATTATTTCTAACGGGGTGAGCCTCTCCCAAGGTGTTGACGGATGGCTCACTCTTACCAAGGATCAACAAAAGAATGGCTCCCCCCCTCGGTGCATGTAGCAAGAACGGAGGGCAGGGCCTGTAGAATCCATGTGCGCGTATCCGCCGGGTCAATCACCGCGTCGATTTCGAGATAAGACGCCATATTGATCGCCTTTCCCTGCTCATACGACTGGGCGACGAGTTTCTCGTAGAGGGCTTCCCGTTCCTTCGAGTCTTCAATCGCCGCAAGCTCCTTTTTGAATCCGGCCTTGACTGCGCCTTCCAGGCCCATGGCACCGAATTCTCCGGTAGGCCACGCAATCGTAAACGAACTTTCATGGAAACCGCCCTTAGCCATGGCCATCGCACCGAGGCCGTATCCCCTGCGCAAAACGACCGTAAAGTAAGGCACTCTCAAGTGTGAACCGATCACAAACATGCGGCATACGTGGCGCACCTGAGCACGCTTTTCGATCTCCGGCCCCACCATGAACCCCGGAGTATCGCACAGAGACAGGATGGGCAAGCCATGGACGTTACACAACTGCATTAATCGCGCGGCTTTATCAGCCCCCTCGGCCTCAATCGCTCCGGCCATGTGCATGCAGTTATTCGCAATCACGCCGAATGGCCGGCCTTCGATGCGCAGAAACCCTGTCACCATCCCGGGGCCGAATTTGGGCCGCATTTCCAGAAATGAGTCGGCATCTGCAAGGGCGCTAATGACCTTCCGTACGTCATACGCACGGCGGCTTTGTTCGGGAATCAGCTGGCGAAGAAGATGTTGATCGGATACCTCCCATCGGGAAGTCGTTCCCTGAAAATAGGAGACATATTTCTTGGTGACTGCAACCGCTTCCTGATCATCGCGTACAGCAATGTCGACGACGCCGTTTTTCGTCTGCACGTCCATGGGTCCTATGTCCTCGGGCCTGAAGACGCCGAGCCCGCCTCCTTCGATCATCACCGGACCGCCCATACCGATGTTGGAGCTCTCTGTGGCGATAATCACATCGAAACATCCAAGCAGGGCGGCGTTTCCGGCAAAACAGGGGCCTGATACGATCCCAACCATGGGGACCCTGCCGCTCAGCCTGGCCAGGGAGCTGAAAGTGGAGAGGTCGAGGCCTGCGATCATGGTCCCGTAGGCATCGACGTCGCCCGGCCTGCCGCCCCCGCCTTCGGCGAAGAGAATGAGGGGAAGGTGCTGTTCATGAGTGAGCTTCAGCATCCGATCCATCTTTTTATGATTGAAAAAACCCTGCGTGCCGGCCAGCACCGTGTAGTCGTAGGCCATGATCATGCAGCGGGCCTTGTCTTCTCCGAATAGAGATCCATTGACCTGGCCGATGCCTGTAATGAGGCCGTCTGCCGGGGTTCTGCTCATGAGATCATCCAATGACCGCCTTTGGCGTTGCGCCGCGATGGCCAGGGCTCCATATTCGATGAAATGGCCCGGATCGCAAAGATCCGCGACCTTTGCACGCGCCGTTCTCTGGTTTCTTTCCTTCATACGCTGCACTGCTTCGGGGCGCCGTTCATCTAATCCGACCGCATGTCTTTCGATCACCTCGGCAAGATCAGAACGTATGGGATCCAAATTTTTTCCTATACCAACCGGTGTGGCGCTTTTTCCCGCCGCCTCTTCATTGTCCTTAGCTTTCATATTTTTTTACCTTCCAACTTTTTTCAGTTTCTCCTCCAACAATACGCGCCGGAGGACCTTAGTTGAATTCCTTCGTGTCCCTGCCTACCGACGGGCAGGCGCATTTGAATACGCCAACTTTTTTGGAGATAACACCTTGCGAAATCAACCTGTTTTCGCATAATCATGCGGCTTTTTTATTTTGACAGATTGGGATAAGAGATAAGTCACCAATGCATTTAAACTCACACCCTCCTCCTCCGCCTTCCTCACCAATTCTCTATGGAGGTCTTTTGGAACCTTGACATTAAACTGTCCACTAAAACAGGCCTTCGGCTTGGGAAGGGGCATTTTATGCTTTTTGATGGTATCAATGGTTAGGTCCAAGGCTTCCTGAGCATTCTTGATTGCCTCTTCAAGGCGATATCCTCCGGTCACGATCCCTGGAAAATCAGGAAACCTCACAGCAAAATATCCAGACTCTCTGTCCGGAATGATTTTTATTTCATAGCCCAGCAGGTTCTCTTTTCTATTCACCTTCATAAAATCAATCCTTCTCTATGAGTTTGATCACGTCTATAACATCCACTGGGTCCTTCACTTCGTAAATTTAGTCAAACCTTTTTATGAAATCCGAGGCATGAATGATTTTTATGGATTGATATTTTCTTAAATTGGACAGATCTTTGTCCCCGGTGACGATGCAATCCGCGTTTGCCGAGAGGGCACATGAGATAAACTTGTCATCTCCGGGGTCTCTGCATGCTCCTTTGACGTGTTTGCTTATATTCACCACTTCGAAAAACGGAAGGATTTCGTGTTCGATAAGTGATTCTATCTCGGCGCGGGATAGGGAGAATTTTGGATATTCAAGAACGCTCCTGAGTTCGCCAAAGGTCTCTTTTGAAATAACGGGAATGATCTTACCTTTTTGCCATAACCCCACAATCCTCGACAGCTCCCCCTTGAAAAGCAAAGCGGATATCAGAACATTCGTATCCAGCACCACGCGTATTATCTTTTTCGGCTTCTTGCCCACTGGACTGCCTCGCCCACATCTTTTTCAGTCAGGCCGAGCTTTTTCATTTTTTCTCTAACGCTATCAAGGGAGGATTGAACAGGAGTGATTTTCACCGGCATTAAACGGATCGTATTATCCTTGATGCTGACATCAAAATACTCGGCATCCGGGAGGGCTTTCACAATCTCCCTCGGCAAGGTGATCTGGTTCTTGGACGTCTTCTTGGCAAGCATGATTCCTTACCTCCTTATTGTAAGGATACATTGTTTTCCCTTTCTTTGTCAAGGACTCTTTACGGCGAGGGAAAAAGCTGCCTGAACAAAGGTTGCTCGCGGACGATTAGTTTCTCCGCGTTCCGCGTCTTTTTATCCCATTATACATTGTTAATTTTAAATCGGGGTGGGGAAATATGTTCGCTCTTGCATACGGGACAGCGGCTTGGAGTATTCAGGCGAGTCCGCTTTTTGAAAGAAAAATCGCATTGTTGACAAGAGGCTGGTTCTACAGTAAAGCCCCTGTGATGTGCTGACCTTTCAATATGGTTGAGATGATCAAGAACTTCTTCTTCTTTGATCCCGAACAATTGCGAAATCTCGCGCAAGTCAAAAGATTCTCCTTCCAAGGCTTCCGCAATCTTCTTCCTCAAGGTTGACATCTCAATTTCTAAGTTGCCTTCGGAGTTCTACCAGGAATTACTTATGGAATATCCCAAATGATCCAATGCCTCTGAAATTCGTGTTTACAATTCGCATTACGCAATTGGTACGACCAACTTTCTTATGGATGACACTGGATATCCCGGCTATTCTTCAAGGAATAATTTCTCAAAGGATTGGAGGAATTCTATTGGGCTTACCACCTTCAACATTGTTTTCTGTCTCGTTTTTGGATTGAGAAAGTGCCTCTTATCTAACGTAATTAGGAAATCTACATCGGCTTTCTGTGCTGCAGCCAGTATGGGCGCATCCTTTCGATCAACAATGGTGGCCGCCTTTTCCATAGACTCTACGGTCGGGTCCTCAACCATGAGAGGGGCTAAATTGTGCATGAGCTGACGGAAACGGCCAATCAACCGGGGAAACTTTGCTGCAAAATTTCTGTCAGCTTCAATTAAAACCTGCCGGCTCACCACCATCTGGAGAACTTGTGCCTCACATAAGTCCAGGATAGTTGCCGATGCCCCGGTAACCGAATTGACTCCGGCAATAACGACATTGGTGTCGATAAAAACCTTAATCTTCGGGGTAGGCTTCTGCAAGGTATTTCTCCCTTTGGATCCGCAGATCTGAAATGAGATCTTTCAATGTCAATCGTTGACGCTTCATTTCCCCTTCCACTTCCTTAGCCAATGAGGCCCGTTGCAAGCGTTTTGGGGACAGAATCAATACCTTGCCGACGCGAAAGATGTTGAGACCTGTGCTCTCATCAAGACTCAGTGCCTCTCTCATATCCTGCGGGATGGTGAGTTGGCCCCTTGATCTGACTCGCACCAATTTCGGAGCGGTAGCTATATTTTCCATAAAAATCCTCCTCATTCTGATAATCTGAATATATCAGAATATTTTATTAAATTCAACCCTATGGCTGTCTAACATTTACGAGATGCTATAGGCTTTGCCTGCCCGCCGAAGGTTGACTTGTACCGCAGGCAGGCCTACCCGCAGGAGCTTCAGCACAGGCGGGATGTTTAGACTATGCCGTATGGTCTTTGCAGTCTTTAGTTTTAAATTCCGCAATCCGAAATCCCTGCCTGCGCGAAGCCCCGCCTGCCAAAGCCCTGTGCGGCGGGCAGGCGCTTCGGCGAAGGCAGGCGCATTCCGCATTGGAACGGCCAACTTTTTTATGGATGACCCCAAATTTCTCAAGAACGGGATACGTCCCTAATCTCCTATTTGGTTTAGCCACTCGTTGACATACTCAGCAATATTTTCCCAGCCCGGCTCCCCAACTACCCAGTGTGCGTGACCGGCAAACTCCTTGTAGGTCGCCTTCCCCTGATATTTCTCCGCCACTTTGCGCACGACCGAAACCGGCGTGATTCGGTCCTCGGCTGCCCCAATGACCAGTACAGGGCAGGTTACCTCTGAGTCATCCACGGCCGCTGCTTTTCGCCGATCAAACAGCCAGAATCCTATCTCTGAAGCGGCCCGGCCCGACTCGTATACGAATCGTTCGAAGGCTTTCTTCTGCTCCTCAACAGGAAGCAAGTGCAACATCGAGTACACTGCTTCTTCAAACTTCTGCCGCCCTGGCTTTCTCCAGAAACCCCACCGCATCAGCATGCTCCAGAAGCTCCTGATCACCGACGGTTTCAGTGCTATAATGCCAGCAGGAGAAGCCGTCGTGAGTAGAACCAAGGCCCTTGCCAAGCCCCGACTGCCAAGGATCTGGGCTAGCAGCCCTCCCATCGAATGACCCATCAGGATGGGGATTTCTCTTAGCTCACGGATCTCTTTCTCCAGATCTTCAGCATAGTCCAACAGGCTGGTCGTTCCCAGTTGGGGAGGAGGCGTATCGCGGGGGTCCATATCGTGGAAACGTAGCGTAGGCCGGATACAACGGTAGCCTCTTGCCTCGAAATACTTGGCGTAGTTCTCCCAGTACCACCCACTCCCCCACATTCCATGGATCATCATAATCGTTTTTGTCATGGCTCCCCTCCTGTAAATTATCGACTTTGAGCTTTCAGCTTTAAGGCTTGACCTTTACGCGCTATGCTCCATGCGCTATGCTCTTTGCGATTTTTCGTTTCCAGGGCCGACTTTTTTATGGATGATGCCTTGCTCTTGTTTTATTAGGTTTGTGTGTCATTCCTTCCCTGTACGGTGTTTCCTTTTGTACCATGAATTAAGAGCAGCAATTGGAGCAGGGATTAAAAGAACAAGGGCAACAAATGGAGCTGCACCGGAGGGCTGCCATGCTTCCAAAATCAATCGAGGGCAATATGTATCTCAAGAAAACAAACGCAGCAACAGAAACTAAAACACCTACCCACCATGGAGATTCGACAAGCAGATTCAGTATCGATTCATCTTTTCTGGCCACAAAATTCTTTTCTTCCGCAAAATGGCGCCTCTGATTGTGCCCTCGCGCTCTCCCCTTTGTTCTGATCAACATCCCGTCTCCTTGCCTCGACGAGACTCGGCGAGGCGGGCGTTTCTCCCCATCTGATTTTCGATGGATGACACCGGAATTTTTGGAAAATTGGTTTGTATCTACCTGTTACTTAAAAAGAATATAGGAACCGTCCCCAAACTAGGCCCGCTCAGAATGTCGATTTCATAGACATGGAAACTCCGATGCTTGATGACGCACAACGGGCGGCAACACCAGGTTCCTTGAGATACTCCTCCCTCCAGACTCTGTCAGCCAAAACCCCGAACCGTGCTGCGTAGCGATCGAGATCTTCTTTCATCTTCGTGACGATCTCCTCAGCCCCATTGTGGGTAAAATAGGGCTTTGTCTCTTCAATGATCTCTCGATAGATGTGGGGATTATCAATGATCATACAAGGCCTCAGATGGTTCTCATTATGGGGTTGCCTCTTCCGAATCGCTCTGAAGAGAGGACTATCCAACGCCTCGGCCAATGAGACGTTTCTGATGTTGTGCATGGCAATATGAGTGTAAACACAGGGCTCCACATCTCCGTTGGCATTGATGTGAAAGTACCTTCTTCCGCCAGCGATGCATCCCTGGACATGAGGTCCATCATTCCAGAAATCGAGAATGAACATGGGTTTGGTCCTTCTGAAGTGCATCACCTGTTTTCGGAGGTGGTTGCGCTGCTCGGGGGTGACCATCAGATGGATATCGCCCTGGCCATTGACGGGAAGGTAAAGGAAATACATCTGGGCGATAATCCCCTTCTTCAGAAGGAAATCAATCCACTCCTCGGAAGAGACCACGCCGATATTATTCCTTGTCACCGTCGCAGAGGAACCGAAGAGGACATTTACCTCCATCAGGTGGTCCATGGCTTCCATGATCTTCTTGAAGACGCCCGGTCCTCTCCATCGATCTGTTTCTTCCTCGTAACCCTCACAACTCACTACGACCATAGCGTTTCCAAAATCCCTGATCCTCTCGGCTTTCTCTTTTGTCATCAATGTCCCGTTTGTATAGACCTGGAAAAAGATCTGCGGATGTTCCTCAATCATCTGCAAGAGAAACGGGTACATCAATGGCTCTCCGCCAAGAACAGTGACGAAGTGGAGCCCAAGGTCCGTGCACTCTTTCAGAATTCGCTTCACAAGATCATAGGGTAATCCAGGATGCCTCTGATAACCCAAAGTATAACAGCCAGAACATCTTAGATTGCAATGCCAGGTCGGACTCAGGATCATGACAAAAGGCGGTCGAAACCCGTGCTCTTTTTCAAATTGGTCCCTTTTCTTGTTCCCAATGAACCAAGCGTTGTTGAAGAGGGTATTGAAGACGATCGTTCGGTTCCTTGGAGGAAGGTATTCCAACACCCCGCGAAACAGTTTTTTGGCAGGATGGCCTGGATTCTGAAGCATCATCCTTACGCCTCTGATGGCACTCAGAAGCTCATCATCTGAAGTTAACTTCTCGCCCAGATAGGTTAATTGAACCAATCTTTCATCAGAAACCCTTCTTAAAAGTTCAACAATCATCCTGGAAACCTGATG
>DATHCH010000190.1:0-25169 GCA_035319625.1 Thermodesulfobacteriota bacterium | reverse complement strand
CAGAATGCTCTCATGATCGTTCGATAGCCTTCCTGCTCGAGAAAAGAGAACTAAGATATCCGTATTCGATTTTACCAAACCCCGAATTCCAAGCTAACATCTCCCGTTTCAAATTGCAACCTCTTCTGTCAAAAAGTTCATCATCAAGGATGGGTAAGCCTAATGTCTTGAATTGGGCTCGGAGGTGTGATAATTTTTTCCCATGAATATCGATATTCAGCTGGTCCCTTTTGTTCCCAATCCTCATCTTCTTTTTGATCGAGTCGTTGTAGTCATCGACGTCCTCAGGGCAACTTCTGTCATCATCCATGCTATGTCCGAAGGAGCCTTAGAGATCATTCCTGTAGTCACAGTGGAGGAGGCTTTTCAAATGGCTAAGGCTTTTCCACGAGGTTCGGTGCTTTTGGGCGGGGAGAGGGAAAGCGGGAATATCCCGGGATTTGATTTAGGGAATTCTCCTCGAGAGTATGTTGCGGAAAAAGTAAAAGAGAAGAAATTAATCCTGGCGACAACCAATGGAACGAAGGCATTTCACTTAGTTTCTTCCGGGAAAGAAATTTTCGTGGGAAGTTTTCTTAACATTGGGGCCGTAGCCGAGAGATGTCTTGAATCGGAAAGGGATCTCCTTATTTTCGCCTCAGGGGATGACGGAAGTTTTTCTCTGGAAGACACTGTCTCCGGAGGAATGTTGATCGAACTTCTCGCAAGAAGAGGAAAGAAATCTGTTTTTTTGACCGATGCCTCCCAATGCGCCCAGATTCTTTATCAAAGATTCAAGGATAATCTGTTAGAGGCCTTTCACATCTCACGTCACGGAAAAGAGCTAATTAGCCGTGGTTTTGAGGACGACCTCGTC
Source organism: Thermodesulfobacteriota bacterium (assembly GCA_035319625.1). GTDB lineage: Bacteria > Desulfobacterota > BSN033 > BSN033 > UBA1163 > UBA1163. The sequence continues at coordinate 24,313 of DATHCH010000190.1, read as the reverse complement.
TACTGCGCTCAGATTGATATTACGAACATTGTTCCAGAATTTAAGGTTGAAGCAATCAGGCTAAATGATTGCGGAATGCGAATGGGGAATGGGGAATAAAGAATATCGCAAAATCCCGTGGTTCTAAACGGAAAATTGCAATGCAATGCGGATTGAGGAGAACGAATCATGCGACGCCGGGATCGGGAATTAAAGGGTAAAGAAACTATCTTGGCCATTTTAGAGCAGTCTGCCGTTGGAAGGATGGCCACCGTCAATCGAAAGGGCTTTCCGGTCATCAAGCCTGTCAACTTTATTTATTGGAACGGAAAAATCTATCTTCACTCCTCAACGAAAGGGGAAAAAATCAGCGATATTCGTCGGGGAAGTCCCGTCTGTTTTGAGGTGGACGACCCTGTTGCCTATGTGGCAGCGGTAGAACCCACCTGTAAGAGCACCTACTACTACCGAAGCGTTATCGTCAAGGGAAGTGCTGCCATTGTGGGCCGGTTTGACAGAAAATCAGAAATTCTTGAGAAGCTGATGGAGAAATACCAACCGGAGGGCGGCTATCAAGGAGTGACCCAAGAGATTCTGAAGAGAACAGCAGTGATCGAGATCTCTATTCGTGAAATGACTGGAAAGGAACATATGGGTTAGATGGAATCTTCTGTCTCTATTGTCAAATGCAAAGATTATGATGAAGAAAAAGTCTTGAGCGCACTTCAGCGGGCCATCGACCTGATTGGAGGGATTCAGGCTTTTGTAAATAAGGGCAGTCGTGCTCGCCTCGGGGCGAAGCCACGGGTTCTCCTTAAACCCAATCTCCTCTATGGAAAATCTCCAGAAAAAGCTGTGACCACCCATCCCTCTGTCGTTAGAGGAATGATTCAGATCGTTCGAGAGGCAGGAGGCATTCCCGTTATTGGAGATAGTCCGTCTATGGGAGGTTTGATCAGAGCCGCAGAAAAGGCTGGAATCAAGACCGTGGCGGATGAGATGAAATGTCCTTTCGTGGAATTTAACAGACCTATTCTCCCTTCGAAAGTGGAAGGAAAAATATTTAAGCAGTTGGAAATTGACCAGGCAGTTCTCGATGCGGATGTCGTCATTAATCTTCCGAAATGGAAGACCCACGCGCAGATGGTTCTCACCCTGGGAGTGAAGAATCTTTTCGGGTGCGTTCCTGGTCCGAGGAAGCCTCTATGGCATCTCAGGGCGGGAGAGAGCCGAAAGGCTTTTGCCCAGATTCTCCTGGATATATACAGGGTCGTCCAACCGAGCTTGACGATTCTCGACGGTGTCGTAGGCATGGAAGGAAATGGGCCTGGAAGTGGAGACCCGATTCCGCTCGGATTGATTTTGGCAAGTAAGAATGCGCTGAGCATTGACCTCGTCGTGTGCGATCTCTTAGGAATCCCGAGGAAGTCGGTTCCTACAAATCAAGTGGCCCTCGAAGATGGGATAGGAGGGCATTCGATTGAAGTCTTGGGAGAATCGGTCGAGACGTCAAAAATTTCCAGGTTCGCACTTCCCCCGCCCTTTGCGGTCACCTGGAATCTCCCTGGATTTGTGAGGAAGGCGCTGAAGAATGCATTGACCTCCAAACCCTGGATTGACGATCAGCTATGTGAAGATTGTGAGCACTGCGCAGAGATCTGTCCTGCAAAGGCTTTGAAGAAGACGAGTGAAGGTCTTGCCTTCGACTACGGTGAGTGTATCCGTTGTTTCTGCTGTCAGGAAGTCTGCTCGTCAGGAGCGATTTCGATCAAACCGGGATGGGCATTGAAGATAGTAGGCAGAAGGCAGAAAGCAGAAAAAAGTGATGTAGCGCCCTCATTGATTGAGGGCGGAGAGCTGATGCGCAATATCAAACTTATCATTGAATACGATGGAACGAATTATCAGGGATGGCAGATTCAACCCAAGCGTCCGACCATTCAAGGGATGCTCGAAGAGAAGCTGTCACGTCTCATGGGCGAAAGAATCCGTTTGACTGGTTCCGGGAGAACAGATTCGGGGGTTCATGCATTCGGCCAGGTAGCTCACTTCAAGACGCAAAGCCAAATGGATATCCGTACGATCCAGAGGGCACTGAACAATCTCCTCCCTCCTGACATCGTGATTCAAGAGGTGGAAGAGGTTGACGAAAGTTTTCATGCACGAAGGCATTCGAAAAGCAAAGTCTATGAGTACCGAATTCTCAACCGAAATCTTCGGTCAGCCTTTCACCGCGGGTATGTATGGCATATTCCTCAAAAGCTGAATCTGATGGAGATGGAGAAAGCGACTCAGAGTTTGATCGGAGAGCATGACTTCTCTGCGTTCCGCACAGTAGGCTCTCCCACCCGAACAACCGTTCGAAGGGTGACCCGGGCGGAATGGAAGAGGGGGCGAGATGGCCTCATCCGGTTCGAGATCGAAGCAAACGGTTTTCTGAAACAAATGGTGAGATCCATCGTTGGGACATTAGTCGAGATTGGAAGAGGAAAAATAAGGGCTGCCGATTTTCGGAATATCTTGAATTCCAAGGATAGAAAAGAAGCCGGGCCCACGGCTCCAGCCCAAGGATTGTTCTTGAAAGAAGTGAAATACTAAATTTTAATATCCAAATCCCAAATTCCAAGTAAATTTTACATGACAAATCCCCCCTCGCCCCCCCTTAGTAAAGGGGGGGCGAGGGGGGATTTGACCTACTGAGGTTAATGCGAACTTTCATATCTTCACCAACTCGTAGTCTCTCGATCCCAGCCCGATCTCTTCGCCGTAGGTAAGCTGAATGCTCCAGTCCACCTGCGGATAAATCGCTTGAAATTTATTTTCTCCAGGTTCCCAAGCTCCAGGGAGTTTGGAGGATTGGTTTCCTTCTTGCCCGTTCACCAAATCAACCGAGGCCTGATCGATTGCAACCGGATCCTCAGAAGAAAGGATCCCAATATCATTGACAATCGGTATATCGGAATACCCATAACAGTCACAAGCGGGGGAGATTTGAGTGAGAAAGTTGAGGTATAGCGTCTTGCTCTTTTTCTTCTGGATAACTCCATAAGCATGCTCCACCATTTTTTTTTGGAATATAGGGACGCTCTCGTTCCACTGGATTTGAATGGCCCCTGAAGAACAGGTGAGGATGCATTCTCCGCACCCAACGCATTTCTTAGGATCGATAAAGGCAATGCCCTGTTTGGTTTCGACTCCCGATTGAGCCGGCCGCATCGAAATCGCTTCCTGTGCACACCAACTGAGGCAGGTTTTACACCCTTTGCAGGTTTTCCCATTGACCTGTGGGGAGATATTTGAATGCTGACTCAACTTTCCTTCGCGGCTCGCGCACCCCATTCCCAGATTCTTCAAAGCTCCTCCAAACCCCGACAGTTCATGTCCCTTGAAATGGGTAACGGCGATCAGTCCATCTGCCATATAGATCTCTCGGGCAATGGAAACTGTTTTGAAAATGGGTTTGTCAATCCGAACTTTTACGGCACTGTTGCCTCTCAAACCATCGGCAATCAGAATAGGGGCGTTCACGACAGACTCTGTGAACCCGTTTTCAAAAGCGGTGATTAGGTGGGAGACCGCTTCACTCCGAGTTCCAACGTAGAGGGTGTTGGCATCGGTTAAGAAAGGCTTCCCTTTATATTGTTTGACTCGATCTACCACCCTTCTTAAAAAGATGGGCCGAACATAGGCTGTATTTCCTTTCTCCCCAAAATGGAGTTTAATCGCCACCAAATCCTTCTCCTCGACCTTTCCCTTCAGATCAGCCCGGTCCAAAAGGATATCCAACTTATCCAAAAGGGTTCTCCCGGATTCAACCTTCAGATCGGAAAAAAAGACAGTGCTCTTCATATGAAAACCTCTTTACAAAACATTCTAAGAAAATCGCACTCCCGTGTCAACGATGGCCGAAGGGAAGGTTGACTTTTTATTGAGAAAAAAGGTAATTTAATATACTAATTCTCGAATAGGATGGACCACGGAAAGGAGTAGAGATGAAGCGAGGTGAACCAACCCACATTCGAAACATAGGAACCTTCGGCCACGGTGGCGAAGGGAAGACCTGCCTGGTCGAGGCCATTCTCTTTGACACGGGCGAGAATACCCGACTTGGCCGCGTCGATGACGGTTCCGCTTTGATGGATTTTGAACCGGAGGAGATCAATCGAAAGATTAGCATCAGCGCCTCTCTTTCTCATTTTGAGTGGGATAAGCATTCGTTTCATGTCATTGATACGCCGGGGTATGCCAATTTTATCGCCGAGGCAAAGGCCTCCATGAGGGTGGTGGACGGGGCCATCATCGTTGTCAGCGGAAATTCGGGGGTCAAGGTACAAACAGACACGGTGTGGGGATACGCCAATGAATTTCAAGTCCCGCGAATTCTGTATGTCAGCAAAATGGATACGGAGCGGGCCAATTTCCTCAAACTGGTGGATGAGGTGAAAAAGACCTTTCCATCCCAAACCGCCGTCCCCGTTCAACTTCCCATCGGAGGAGACGGAAGTTTTAAGGGAGTGGTGGATCTGATTCAGAGAAAAGCCTATTTCTATCGTGAAGACGGAAGCGGCCAATTCGAGCTCAAGGATGTCCCTCCCGACATGAAAGAAGAAGCGGAACGGCTTCGCGAGAAGCTGGTCGAGACCGTGGTGGAAATGGACGATCAATTAATGGAAAAATATTTGGATTCGGGAGAAGTTTCGATAGAGGAGATGGTTCGGTGTCTTCGAAAAGGAACCCTGGAGAGAAAATTGGTTCCTGCCGTTTGCGGCTCCTCCACCCGAAACATAGGGATCCAACCTCTTCTGGATCTGGCAATCTCCTGTTTTCCTTCACCCTTGGAGAGGGGCCCGGTTCTGGGAAAGAATCCCAGGACGGGAGAACCTGAAACCCGTGAACCCAAAGAAGATGCGCCTTTCTCCGCCTTTGTGTTTAAGACGATCGCCGATCCCTTTGCCGGAAAACTGAGCCTGTTCAGGGTTTATTCCGGGACGGTGAATGCAGATTCCACCCTCTACAATTCCAAAAAGGACGTGAGGGAGAGGATCGGCCAGATTTTCCTGTTGGAGGGAAAGAAGCAGAAGCCCGTAGGCTTCGCTGGGGTAGGGGACATCGTGGCGGTTGCTAAATTGAAAGAAACCACGACGGGCGACACCTTCTCCGAAGAGAAAAAGCCAATTGTATTCGAAGAAACGAAACTTCCGCTTGCCGTCATCTCTTATGCCTTGACCCCGAAGAGCAAGGGGGACGAGGACAAGATTACTGCTTCCCTGGCACGCATCCACGAAGAAGACCCGACGATGATGCTGGGCCGGGACGAACAAACCGGGGAGATCATTCTCTCCGGTGTGGGGCAAACCCATGTGGAAGTTATCGTTGAAAAATTGAGAAGGAAATTCGGAGTGGAAGTCAACCTCAGCGTCCCGAAAGTCCCGTATAAAGAGACCATCCGTGGGTCGAAGACCGGTGTGATCTATCGTCATAAGAAACAGACCGGGGGCCGGGGGCAGTTCGCTGAAGTCCATTTCGATGTTTCTTCCCTTCCGCGAGGGTCGGGTTTCGAATTCGAAAACGCCCTTACAGGGATGAACGTCCCGAGGAATTTTGTTCCGGCGGTTGAAAAGGGAATTGCTGAAGCGATGCAAAGTGGCGTCCTGGCTGGCTATCCGGTCGTGGACGTGAAAGTCCGATTCTATGATGGGAAATCTCATGAGGTCGATTCCTCGGAAATGGCATTCAAGATCGCTGCGATCATGGCTTTTAAGAAGGGGGTTCAGGAAGCCAGCCCGGTGCTTCTCGAGCCCATCATGAAGGTGGTGGTGACGGCGCCGGATGAGAACATCGGTGATGTGATCGGCGACCTCAACAGCCGCCGGGGAAGAGTCTTGAGGGTCGATTCCAAAGGAAATTATCAAGTGATTGAAGCCAATGTCCCCATGTCGGAGATGTTGAAATATGCTCCGGACCTCAACTCCAAAACGGGGGGTCGTGGAACCTTTACCATGGAATTCTCTCACTATGAGGAGGTCCCTGCCCAACTGGCTGAGAAGGTGGTTGCTCAGGCCAAGAAGGATAAAGAGAAAGAAGATTAAGAATTAAGAGTTATGAGTTATGAATTGAGAGTTCACAAATTACGAGCCACGAGTCACGAGGAACGAATTTCAGACAAAAGTAGCGCACACGTGGCGCGGACACGGGCACGATAAAGATGAGGGCCGTGATCCAGAGGGTAAAATCTGCGCAGGTTTGTGTGGATGGCCGAGTTTCTGGAAAGATTGGAAAGGGCCTTTTAGTGCTCCTCGGAGTGGGAAAGGGAGACGGAGAAAGCGACCTCTCTTTTCTGGCATCCAAGATACCCGAACTCAGAATCTTCGAAGACGACTCCGGGAAGTTCAATCTTTCATTAAAAGAGATAGGTGGAGAGATACTGGTCGTCTCCCAGTTCACTCTTTTCGGCGATTGCCGGAAAGGGAGGAGACCCTCTTTCACAGAGGCGGAAGAGCCTTCAGCGGCAAAACATCTTTATGAACAATTCGTTTTGACATTGAAGGAACGAGGCATTCCAGTTCAAACAGGGGAATTTCAGGCGAAGATGGAGGTTCATCTTATCAACGATGGGCCGGTAACGCTTCTATTGGACAGCAGACAGGGACGGGGAGATGAATCATGAGAAGATATTATTCTTATGAGGAGGCGGTTGAACTTGATAAGATTGTTTTGAGCCATGTCGATCGATTTGATCCGGAAGGATTGAACCGAGACCTGAAGAAGGGCAACTGTGAAGCCTGCGGCGGAGGACCAATCATTTGTATCATGCTGGCGGCTAAAGCGCTTGGTGCCAATCAAGGCAAAGTTCTCAAATATCTCAACTCTGGAGATGTGACAGGGGATCGGAGTCGCGTTGTGGGGTATGGGGCTGGAGTTTTTTATAAAACAGCCGGGGAAAAGAGAAAATGAAAGATGAAAAGAAGGTTGGCGTTGATCTGGGGTTAAATCAGGATGAGAAGAAGACCCTCCGTCATATCGCGAGAACGGTGGTCGAAAATAAGGCAAGAGGGAAGCCCGTCCCGGAGTTCAAGATTGAATCGCCTATTCTGACGGAAAACAGGGGGGCCTTTGTCACCATTCACAAGAGAGGGCAACTGAGGGGTTGCATTGGATACATTGAGGGCCATGGGCCGCTTCACAAGACCGTTGAAGACATGGCCGACGCAGCCGCATTCCGCGACCCTCGGTTCACCCCCGTGAAGGAGAGCGAACTTTCAGAGTTGGAGTTTGAGATATCTGTTTTGACCGCCCTCAGAAGGATTAAGGATGTGAATGAGATTCAGGTTGGGAAGCACGGGATCTATATTAAGAAGGGGTGGTTTTCAGGCCTGCTCCTGCCCCAGGTGGCAACCGAGTACGGCTGGGACCGCCAGACCTTTTTGGAGCACACTTGCCAGAAGGCGGGCCTTCCTTCGAATGCATGGAAAGAGAGAGAGACTGAGATCTATATTTTTTCAGCAGATATCTTTTGACCTGCTCACCCTTTCGTCATCCGATCCTATATTCTTTCATAATACTGGCTAACTGCCTGGCCAGATCGTTGAGGTTTTGCGCTGCCTGATCCACTTGTTGCATGCCTTTCTGCGTTTGCGTCGCACCTTGGTTAATATTTCCCATTGCCCGTGTGATCTGATCCATTCCAGCCAACTGCTGCCGCGCGCTGGCTGCAATCTCGTCGGCAGCCGCCACCACTTGGTGCGTATGCTCTTGGATGACACGGATCGAATTGGCGGTCGATTGGGCTAACTCCACACCGGCCTCCGCACTCTTGGTGCCCTTCTCAGTGACCATCACGGCCGCATTGGCGGCTTTCTGGATTTCGCTCAGGATGCTGCTCACCTGGGCTGTTGCCTGACGGGACTGCTCGGCCAGGTTTCGTACTTCGCCCGCCACGACGGCAAACCCTCTACCCGCCTCGCCGGCGCGAGCTGCCTCCATGGCAGCGTTGAGTGCCAGGAGGTTGGATTGGTCGGCAATGTCGTTGACCGTGGCGATGATCTCACCGATCTGGAGGGTTTGCTCGCTGAGGCTGAGAATGGTTTCAGCGATGTGATTTACCTGGTCCTTAAGGCCAAGCATGCCTTCCTCGGTTTTTTTCGAGGCGTCCAATCCGTTCTCGGCCAGTTTGAGGGTGTTGGAGGCCATTTCGGAGACCAGTTGTACGCGCTCGACGGATTGTTGGGCCGTCTGGCGGACTTCTTCTACAGTGGCCGTGGTCTCGGCGACGGAGGCGGCCTGCTCGGCGACGCTGGCGGCTTGTTCGGCGGTGGCGGCGGAGATATCGCTATTGCCCTTGCTCAGGCTGTCCGTGGCCTTCTGCATCTGACGGATGAGCTGGCGCAGATTGGACATCATCTGTGCGAGCGCATTGCCCAAATCGTCCTTGTCTGAGAGGGGGGTTACGACAGTGGTGAGATCCCCGGTGGCGATTTTTTGGAAAATTTGGAATATCTTGTTTCGAATCGCTAAATAGTGATTGAGTTGGCCTATGAGATTGTTTAAGTCACCAGAGTATGGACTGGTGATCTCGGACGTGCTGGTTCCCTCATAGCGGTGTTTAATAGATTCCGTTATGAAACGAAGATGCTCAGTGACTGCATCGAAGGCATCATTCATGCTCTGGATAATTTTTCGATATTCACCCCGGTGTTTAACAACATCCGCGCGAGTCGCAAAGTTACCCTCTTGGGCGGCCTGGGCCAACATATGGGCGTCTGCAATCTGGGACTTGACGGTCTCACCCATCTTGGCGTAAGCGTCTCCGGTTTCCTTCAGCTGGACAATCATCTGGTTAAAGTCTCGGGCCAGATTGCCAAGCTCATCTTTCGTTTTGATCTCCAGCGGTCGGGTCTGGATCCGGGCGGTCTGAGACAGGTCGCCGTTCATCAGGCCAGTGGCGACGTGGGTCAGCTGAACGACATCCGCGGCAATCTGATCGGCGGCGCCCTGCAGTGCTCGGATGGGAACGTGGATCTTGCGATTGACAATGATCAAGGAGGCGACAAAGATCGCTGCAAGGATGACCAGCAAACCTATCAGCAGCGTCAGACGGTGGTCTTTCTGAGAGAGGCTTAATCGTAAGGAGATCAGGCCGAGGGGGATCAGGAAGATAAGAAAGGCGCTGTAAGATAACCAAAAAAATTTTCTGATCGTCATAATGGTTCCTTATCACAGATAGACGTCTACCTTTTACGGAGAAGCGGAGGATGGCCGATCATCCAGTCCGGCTTCGTAGACCTCCGCGCGATTGCGACCGTTGGCCTTGGCGCGCTGCAGAGCTTTGTCCGCGCAGACAACCAGACGCTCAGCTGTTTCGATTCCGTGCGTAGGAATGGCGGCCACTCCTAAGCTTACCGTGATGCGCAGTAGGCCACAAGAAGGATTTTCCCAGACATGCTGTTCGACCAAACCACGCAGTCGTTCTGCCAGGGCAGCCGTTTCGCCAATACCGATCATGGGCAACAGGATGACAAATTTCTGGTCATCGTAGCGCGCAATCATATCTACTTCCCGTATGTTTTGTTTCATCAAACTTGCAAGGCCTTGTAGCATCCAGTCCCCTGTGGGCTCACCATAGCGCGTATTGAAGTCGCGAAAGAAGTCAATGTCCATCATAATGAAGCCCAGGGGGTTGTGGTAACGCTGCGCAAGGGCAAATTGTCGGTGCAGATCCTCGGCGAAATAGTGTCGGTTGTAAAGGCCGGTCAGCCGGTCGGTGAGGGCTGGCTGCCTCAATATTTGATAAGACTGTTCCCCATTTTCCATACGGGTGTATATATCCTCGATCACCTGCCGGATACGTAAGAGGGATGCCACGCGGGCGAGTAACTCTCGATCCTCAGAAGATTTACTCAAATACTCATCCGCGCCAGCCGTCAGACCACCCACTTTATCCTCCATGTCAGTGCGCTTCTCGGTAAGCATCAGGATGGGGATGTAGAGTCGGGACCGTTGCCGGATTCGATGGCAAACGCTGAACCCGTCCAGGTCCGGAAGCACCACGTCAAGGAGAATCACGTCGGGTTGTGCGGTCTCGGCGATTTCAACACCTTTCTGACCGGTTTCAGCCAATGTGACCTGATAACCTGCATCCTCTAAGAGCAGACGCATATACTGCGCCTGTGTAGGGCTGTCTTCGATCAGCAAGACATGTTTCTTACCCTGCTCTTCGGTCACTGAATACCTCCTCGTGTACAGAAATTTTTTCTGTCAGGCTCTTCAAGCGGGGGGCGATCTGGTTGAGACCGAGGACCTCCGTGACGGCCTTGAGTTCGATGGCGGCTTTTGGCATGCTGAAGATCAGACTGCTGGCTTCGTCCTGTGCGATCGTATAAGCGCCGGCTTCATGCATGGCTTTGAGACCCCGTGCGCCGTCCTCTCCCATTCCGGTCAGTAAGAGGCCGATCGCCTTCGCGCCGAAATTTCGGGCCACAGACTCAAATAGAACGGTGGCCGACGGACGGTGGCCCTCGACCGGGTCGGAACCATCGTGCCATAGGTTGTTGCTGCCCTTAAAAGTCAGATGGGTGTTATCCGGGGCCAAGTAAACATTGCCGGGTTTGATCGTTTCTCCAAGCTCCCCCACCTTGCATCGGAAGGGGGTCACGTTGCTCAACCAGCTTGCTAAACCGAGCATAAAGCCCTGGCTGATGTGCTGTACAACCACGATGGGCAGGGGAAAGCTCGACGGCAGACCGCTCAGGATTGTCTGTAAAGCCGGAGGGCCTCCGGTGGATAGACCGATAGCCACCAACTGGGCTGGCTTCTGAGGTTGAAATAAAACAGAGTCTTTTGCCGGAATGGGCGGTTGGGCCACGCCTTTGTCGAGCATTGCTGGCGGTGATTCCGTCCGCAACGACCGTCTTACCACTTTGACCCCCGCCATGATTTTGATCTGCTGGATGAGACTTTTTGCCTCCGTATCTTCGGGGGAGAACCCTCTAAGTTTTGGCAGAACCGTCAGGGCACCCAGAGCCAAGGCCTTGAAGCTGACGTCCATCAGATATTGAGATTCGATGCCTGTGATGACCACAATCGGACAGGGTGTCTCATGCATGATCTGACGGATGGCTTCGTAGCCACCCATGCCCGGCATGTTGATGTCCATGGTGATGATATCTGGTCGAGACTTCCGGCAGAAGGCCACAGCCTCTTCTCCGCTTCCCACTGCGCCCACGACAGTCAGCTCCGGGTCACTCTCTACGAGGAAGCGAAGCGCCATTCGAATAGTCGCCATGTCATCGACGATCAGTACACGAATCACGGTATTCTCCTCTCTATTTTGCGGCGCAGCTGCATTGAAAATCCGATTCCTCTTTGTGCTTCGGATTTCATTTGAACCATGGGCTTTGACATTTGACACCGCCTTATCTCATCTTACTTGATCAACCGCTCGATCGTTTCAAGCAATTCCTGTTGATCAAAAGCATTCTTAACGAAGTACGCATCTGCGCCTGCTTCCATGCCGTGTAATCTGTCCTGCGGCGATTCCAAGGAGGTAACCAGGACAACTGGCACATGGCCAAACCTCCCGTCGCCCTTGATGGATTGCGTGAGGGCGAATCCGTTCATTCTGGGCATATTGATATCTGAAATCACCAGATCCGGCAATCTTTTTTCATTTTGGCGAATCAACTCCCACGCTTCCTGGCCGTCGGTCGCCACAAGCACGTTATAGCCCGCGTTCTCCAGGATGTGCTTTTCCAGTGCGCGAGTTGTGATAGAGTCGTCGACTAATAAGACGCGCGATCGCCGGGCCTCCTTGGTGAGGATGGGCAGCGACAAGGAGGCAACTGATTTAACTTGGATGGACCTCATCAGGTCAGAGACATTCAGGATAGTCACCAGCTGTCCGTCGCCCAGGATGGCGGCGCCGACTACGTTTCGCACGCTGCGCAACTGGGCTCCCAATGACTTGACAACGACTTGTTGTGTAGATAGAAAACCGCCTACGCGCAAGGCGATACGCTTTTCAGCCACCGAGAAAATGATCACCGGAATTTTAGCATCAGGCGACAGAGGTTGTTCCACTTCGGGCAGTTTGAGAACGTGTGCCAAACTGACCAGGGGCAGGGGCCGACCCTCGGCGTAGATGGCGGGATGTCCCTCGATGGTGCCCATCTGTGATACGGTCACGTGCAGAATCCGCTCGACGTTCATCATCGGCAAACCCACTGTTTCTCCGGCCACGCGCACCATCAACACCTGGCTGGTCGTCAGGGTCAGTGGCAGTGTCAGGATGAAGGTGGTGCCCAGACCCGACGTGGTCTCCACCTGGATCAATCCACGCATCTGTTCGAGGTTCCTCCGGACCACATCCATGCCGATCCCACGGCCGGAAAGGTCGGTGATTCGTCCAGCCGTTGTCAGTCCTGAATAGAAGATCAACTCGACGACCTCACGTTCACTGAAGTCAGCCATTTTCTCCGGGGAAACCAGACCCCCTCCGATAGCCGACCGACGGACCGCATCCAGATTGATCCCGCGGCCATCGTCGGAGACGGTCAGCACCAGGCTGGTGCCGCGTTGCTCCGCACAGAGTCGAATGGTGCCGTGGGGGGGTTTCCCTAATGCCACGCGCTCCTGAGGCGGTTCGATGCCATGGTCTACGGCGTTGCGCAGCATGTGGGTCAGGGGATCCTTTAGCAGTTCCAGCGCCTGACGGTCTACCTCCGTTTCCTGCCCCTCGACCTTGAGGACGATGCCTTTACTTTGGTTGTGGGCGAGGTCGCGCACCATGCGTGGGAAGAGGTTGAACAATGTAGCGATAGGCAGCATCCGGGCACTACGGATACCATTTTGTAGATCGTCGGTGACAAGCTGCAAATGGTTGCGGTCATTGGTTAAGCTCTCCAGTAGAGTGTTGAGATCGGTGCTATGGGCTTTGAGCTCTTGTTCATTGTTTTCCAGAAAGTCAAGCAGCGGGGCAAAATCCGTTTTGTCCGTGTTGAGATAGTGCCGCTGCAAACGGTTGCAATGAGGGCGGGTCTCCCGCCAGTTTTTTTGCCAGTGCATGATACGTTCCTGCAAGGCTTTCATCTGGCTCACAAGCTTTTCCGAGCGCATTTGCATCACTAACAGCTCACCAAGGCCGTCCATCAGCGCGTCGAGCTTGGTGGTTCGCACACGGATGGTGTCATCCACCTGCATCGGGGGTGGGCCAATGGATGGCTGATCTTTAGCCTTGCCAGTAGAAGAAGACTCCGCGGCTTTTGTTGGGGGGCCGAATGCGCTAACCTTTGGCTGATCCGCCTGGGGGTTCACAGGGCATGCCGCCCCACTGGGGCGTGAAGCTGGATCCCCTGCCTGCGTGTTAAGGCCCCCTCCGGCGGGCGAGCACGGGCTTTGCCGATAAGTCTCCGGAGGCGTAGGTACGGTGTTGGGGTGGGCTGTCTCAGGGAGAGCCTCTGAACCCGAGGACATGAGAGTCGAGGGTTCACGGGACAGAGGGTTTTCTCCTCCTGCGGCCCCGATCCTTGCCTGAGACACCCCGGCCCCTGTCTGTCCGCTCGCGGTGTCGCTAAGGCGAGCAAGGACTGCGGTCATGACTTCGGCGGGCATCTGTTCACCACGCATATGGTAGGCCATAGCGGTCCCGATGGCGTCTACCGCCGCAAGGAGGGCGTCAAAATGCTGTGGTATGAGGGAGAGACGTCCCTCTCGAACCTTTACCAAGACGTCCTCGACGTGGTGAGCAAGGGTTTCGATGTTTTTCAGGTCAACGGCTCGGGCAGCTCCCTTAATGCTGTGAGCGGCCCGGAAAACATTCGCGAGCAGGTTGACGCGCTCATCAGGGGCCTCGTTTCGCTCCAGTGAAAGGAGACCCTTGTTCAGTATACTCAGATGTTCTTCAAGTTCCGCCTGAAACGTGGTCATCAACTCTTTTAGCATTTTATCTGATAATGGCATCGTCCATTTCCTTGGATGACAAGGTTGTCATAGAGCAGCGGCAGATATCGAACCTGCAGCCTTCCATCATGTGATCCTGTATTGTTGCACAATGCTGGCTAACTGCCTGGCCAGATCATTGAGGTTTTGCGCTGTGTGATCCACTTGTTCCATGCCTTTTTGCGTTTGCGCCGCACCTTGGTTGATATTCGCCATTGCCCGCGTGATCTGATCCATTCCAGCCAGCTGCTGGCGCGCGCTGGCCGCGATCTGCTGGGCGGCCGCCACCGCCTGTTGTGTATGCTCCCGGATCACACGAATCGAATCCCCGGTGGATTGAGCTAACTCCACACCCACCTCCGCACTCTTTGTGCCTTTCTCCGTGACCATCACGGCCGTATTGGCGGCTTTCTGGATTTCGCTCAGAATGGTGCTCACCTGAGCTGTCGCCTGACGGGACTGCTCGGCGAGGTTTCGCACTTCGCCCGCCACGACGGCAAAGCCTCTGCCCGCGTCACCTGCCCGTGCCGCTTCCATGGCGGCGTTGAGTGCCAGAAGGTTGGACTGGTCGGCAATGTCGTTGACCGTGGCGATGATCTCACCGATCTGCAGGGTCTGCTCGCTGAGGCTGAGGATGGTTTCAGCGATGTGACGCACTTGGTCTTTGAGGCTCATCATACCCTCCTCAGTCCTTTTTACGGCGTCCAATCCGTTTTCGGCTAGCTTGAGGGTGTTGGAGGCCATTTCGGAGACGAGCTGGGCGCGCTCGACGGATTGTTCGGCAGTCTGACGGACCTCTTCCACCGTGGTGGAGGTCTCAGCTACGGAAGAGGCTTGCTCGGTGACGGTAGCAGCTTGCTCTGAGGTAGCGGCGGAGATATTGCTATTGGCCTTGGTGATGTTTTCCGTGGCCTCCCGTATCTGACTGGTGAGCTGGCGCAGATTGACCAGCATCTGTGCAAACGCATTGCCCACGGCGTCCTTTTCTGAGCGCGGTGTCACGGCCGTAGTCAGGTCGCCCTTGGCGACTTGATTGACCGCCTCAGCCATCTCGGTTAAGAGGTCCAGCATGTGGTTGAGGTTGTTTTTGATTTCATTAAAATTACCATTGTATGAAGCGGTGATCTTGGGCGGAAGGTCTCCTACGCTGATACTTTGAATATACTCCGCTGCCATGCGCAGGGGCCCGGTGACCGCATCGAGGGTGTCATTGATGCCCTGGATGATCTTGCGGAAATCACCCTGGTGCTTGGAGGCATCCGCGCGGGTGTTAAGGTCGCCCTCTATGGTGGCTTGGACCAGCATGTTGACGTCCGCAATCTGGGACTTGACGGTCTCGCCCATCTTGGCGTAAGCGTCTCCGGTTTCCTTCAGTTGGACAATCATCTGGTTGAAGTCTCGGGCCAGATTGCTGAGTTCATCTTTCGTTTTGATCTCCAGCGGCCGGGTCTGGATCTGGGCGGTCTGAGACAGGTCGCCGTTTGCCAAGCCGGTGGCCACGTCCGTGAGCTGTGCCAGATCAGTGGCAACATAGTGGGTGGCGTTCTGCAGCTTTCGGATGGGCTTGGTGATCTTGCGGTTGACAGTGATCAAGGAGACCACAACGATCGCCGAGAGGATAATCAGCAAGCCGATGCTCACGCTTAAACACAATTTGCCACGCTTCGTGTACTCCTCTACCATTTTCTTCGTCCGCTTATCCTGCGTGGCAGTAGAATCTTCAATCTGTGCCATAACTCTGGCCTTTACGGTCTGATAAGCGTCGTCATGCATCAACCGGATTGCCATGGCCTGGTCCGGTTTGCCCTTTTTTGTAAAATTACCTGTGCCGTCGTCATACCGGCCCTTCATCGCAAGAAAGGCTTTGGCTTCGATTTTCAAGAGAGTATCCGCTTCGTCTATCGCTTCGATCATTCTGGTCATCTCTTCAGGGGTAAAAGCAGCCCTTGCCATGAATGTTGTCAATGAGGCGGCTTCGCCATCTGGACGTGGCTTATTGCCATTGCGGATTGCCAGCACATCCTTATAATATTCTTCGTACTTAGGATCGCCGGTTACCACGTAGGTGCGTGCAAAGTGGGTCAAATCATCCACGCTTTGACGGAGCTCATTAGCGATCCGGTAGGATTGATAACGGATCTCTTGGCTGCGTTTTACATCCTCTTGATTGCGGTTCAATAGCGTAGACATCAGGCCGAGTGCAATCAGGAGGATGAAAAATGCCCCGTACAACGCCCAGAAGAATTTTTTGATCGTCATAATGGACTCCTTTTATTTCTTATTGACGGCCTTGGGCCGACGAAGAACACCGATATCGACATCATTCTCCCTCGCAAACGATGATGTTTGGATCGGAAAGAAGGGATTCCAGATCAAGGACCATCATCATATCGGGTGTGACGCCTCGCAGATGACCCTGCACCTTGGCCGAAACAGTGGGAGGCACCGGATTGAGGTCATCCATTCGAAGGTGGCACACCTTGTCCAGGTCATCGGTGAGCAGCGTCAATTCCATTTCCTGATGGTCGCTGCGATGACCGCCCTTCAGGAGGAGAAGATGGGCTTTGTCGGAAAGCGGACGAGGTGGAAGCCCCCAAAACACCGTCAGATCCATGATGGAGTAAATCCGGCTTCGCAGGTTTACGATACCGACGATGAAGTCGGGCGCACACGGCACACGGGACCAGTTATGTGCGCTCAGAGGCTGAATCTCATGCACACCCTCCGTCGGTATTCCTATGTACTCCGTTCCCAGATGGAATGTCAGCACCTCAAGCGTTTCTCCGCTGGCTGCTTTCTTTTCCGGCAGCCTGGCCAGTAGCCTTGCGCGCTCTTCAAGGATGCCCTGCGCGTCTTGTGCTTTTGCAAGCACGGTCTGTTGAGCTTTCGGTTGCTTTGGCACCGTCATGACTTCCCTCCTCATATGACGATGGGTCGTGTGCTACGGTGTGAGTCATTGTTAACAACTCCCCTGCCGTCAAATCGTCCGAGCCTGGCAAAACGGCATCGGGTGAAAGTTTGGAAGCGAGATGAACAGCCAGTGTGCGATGCCGTTCCGCTTCGTTCGGGTTACCGGTTCGCTGGTAGAGATGAAACAGTCCAATATGGGCCAAAATGAAATTGGGGTCCAGGTAGATCACTTTCTTAAGGCGGTTGATGGCTTCGTGCAGCTCTCCCTGCACCTCGTGGACGAGTGCTAACGTATAGTGCACTTCACTTCGCAACGGATCGCGATCGAGTGCCTCCTCGCCCCATTTTCGGGCTTCTTTGAGCCGCCCGGCATTTGCCTCCAGGCAGGCCATCCGGTACAGTGCTGTAATGGAGCCAGGTTCCTTTGCTAAACAGGAGAGAAAGCACGCACGAGCTTCCTCATATCGGTGGTGTTTCATGAACTCTTCGCCTTGCGGATAGAGGCCGACTTCGGGATTCGTTCTTGAAGCTTCGCGCTCGGGAGGTTCGACGATCCGAATGTCATCCGTGGGATTACGGAATAATGGCGCGAGTGGTTTGGCGACACGTGGCGATTGCCGAATCGAGGTGGAGAGCATACCGTCCACCGTAGGAGTCGTCTGCGCTCCCTGACGGGTTGGCGGCGTCACCGGGAGTGAGTTCATCGGAAGACATGTCCCGCTGCGGTCCATCTGTTTCGGAGCTACTGTCCGCAGACTGGGAAAGGGCGGGATACTAGAGAGCCTTTGGTAAGCGATGGCGCCGTGAAAATTGAGCGTTTGAAAATTCCTGTAAATCTCGAGATGGGTTTCGCTCGGCCCGACGATCAACCAGCCGCCGTTCGAGAGACATTGATAAAATCGATTTGCAATGTCGTAAATGAGAGGGGTAGGAAGGTAGATGGTCACATTCCGGCAGAGGATCAGGTCGAGGTTGCTTGTCTGGTTGGCAGGTGAGGGATAGTTGTCCTCGGCCAGGTTGTGATAGACGAAGGTAACCATCTCCCGCACAGCTGGTTCCAGCGTAAACGTGCCGCCGTCGGCTGTGAAGTAGGTGGACTGAACAACCGGATCTGTTTCGCGAAAGGACCAGGCGCGGTAGCGGCCAGAAGCGGCATGGCTAAGCGCCCGACGGTTGATGTCTGTCGCTAGGATCAGGATTTTCCATCGGTCGATGTCGGAGAGGATCTGGCGGAGCAGGATGGCGAGGGTATAGGGCTCCTCCCCCGTGGCGCAGCCAGCGCTCCACAGGCGCAAGGTGCGGTCGGTGTGGTGACGAGCGATCAGGTCCGGTAGGATATGTCGGCGCAGCGCCTCGATGGTATCCGAATCTCGAAAAAAGTGGGTTTCTCCGATGGTCACTTTTTTGATCAGATCATTCCAAACTTCGCTGTCTGTCTCAGCGTCCTGTAGGCATGAAAAAAATTGATCCAAGTCCGTACATTTGACAGACTCGAGGCTTTCCTTTAAAGCATGGGCCAGAATTTCCCGACGATTCTCTCCCACCCGGATGCCCGTGCGCATCTGAATGAGCTCATAGAATCGCAGATAGTTTTTGTCATCGAGGGGGTCCTGTTTCTTCATCGAGTCAACCCATTGACCAATCCCACGTCATTGTTCGGCAACAGCCGACCGGCGTCGAGGACCAATATCAACGTATCCTCCCACTGAACAGCTGCTGACAGAAACCGCGATTGCGACACAGCTGCTGAAGGAGACTGAAGTTGAACGGATGTGAATTCCAGAATGTTCAACACTTTATCTACAATGATTGCCGCTGTTTGGCCCGGTATCTGAATGATTAGGAGGACATCCTGTAGTTCGGGATCCTTGCCCGTTTGCCCCAAAAGCCGTCTCAAGTCAATCACGGGCAGGACCTGTCCAGCCATATTGATGATGCCTAATACCGAATGAGGCACATCTGGAACAGGGGTGAACGCAACCATACGCACGGCTCGAATCACATGATCCAGTGGCAAAGCGTAGTGTTGCCGATCAATCCTGAAGACAACATAGCGGCACGACTGATCCCCTGAGGGAAACGGTTGGGCCACTTTTCGCGGTGATAAGGTGGCGAGATCCATCATCTGCTTTACTCCTTACCCACCCCGAGAGGCAACTTGAAAAAGAAGGTGGAGCCTTTCCCCACTTCACTTTCAACCCCGATGAGCCCCTGATGTCCTTCGATGATCTTCTTTACAATGGCCAGCCCGAGGCCCGTACTTTTTTCACCCGCTGTTGGTTTAGTGCTCGCTTTTTGAAAGGGCTTAAAAACATCGGGCAATTCGTTCTCAGGAATGCCTTGTCCCTGGTCAATCACTTTGGTGAGGACAAAGGCCTTTTCCTTTAACACTTCAATACAGATCGTCGTATTGGAATGAGAATATTTGATCGCATTGCTGATTAAATTATTCAATACTTGTTCTATCTTATTCTTGTCAAAATCGACCGGGGGGATATCATCCGACAGAATTGAATCGATTGAGATATCTTTCTCGGTGGCAAAGAATCTGTTAAATTCGATATTTTTTCTTACAAAGTCCGGATAGTTATTCTTCGATATCTCCAGTTCCAATTTTCCCGATTCGATCTTTGATATGTCTAACAAACTATTCAAAAGCTCAAGCATAAACTTGCTTGTGTCGTAGATCTTTTTTAGAAATTCCTTCTGTTTGTCGGATAGATTTTCGCTTGAATACCTCGAAAGGATGAGCGAAGAATTCTGAATGACGGCAATTGGATTGCGTAGGTCATGGGCTGCCATTCCCAAAAATTCATTCTTCTGGTTGTTTAACTCTCGCAACTGCTCGTTGGACTGTCGCAGCGCCTCCTCCGCTATCTTGCGCTCGGTGATGTCATGGATGATGGAGTACAATAGTTGTCTGCCACGGATGAAAAGCGGGCGACTGTAAACTTCGACGTCCCGAATCTGACCGTTCGCAAGCCGGTGGCGATAGTAAAAATGGTTTTGCTGCTCGGTCAGGGCGCGCTGCATCGCGGTCTTAACCTCCTCTGCCGTCAGGGTGTTGATATCCGTCATCTTAAGTTTGAGCATCTTTTCATAGGGGTAACCGTAGAAAACGCAGGCACCTAAGTTGGCATCCACAATCGTTGCTGTTTCGGGATCAATTGTCAGCATAGCTGCCTGATTCTTTCTAAACAGGCTGTTGTAGCGTGCCTCGCTCTCCTGCAACTCTTTCTCGGTTTGTCGGTGCGTGGTGATATCCTGCATCATACTGATCATACGCACTGTTTTATTCGGTGCGTCTGTTGTGAAATTCCCCCGGTCGTGGACCCAGTGATAGGTGCCGTCTTTATGACGGAGACGATATTGCGCGTCAAAGGGTGTCAAATATTTTTCCGCGATCTTCAGTACTCGAAGGACCTTATTCCGGTCCTCCGGATGGATCATCTCCTCCCATTGGGCAATTCCTCCCTGCATTTCATCAGGGGAATATCCTAATACCTGTTCGAGGCAGTCGCCCCACAGCATGCCGCCAGTGTTGGCATCGTGCTCGCGCAGGAGCTGTCCGGAGGCTGCAATCAGGAGGTCATAGCGGTGCTTCCAGACTGCAATTTCCTCTTTGGCTGTCTTGTGCGCGGTCATGTCAGTAACGACAGTCTTGAGTTCGGCTGTATTTGATGCGGTTTCGTTCATGCTACTTTTTACCTCTCCGCTACCTTTAGAAATCGGTATAACTCGGATTGGTGCACTCTCCAGCCGCTCCCTGCTTTGACGGCCTTGATTCTTCCAAGTCGGATGTATTTCAGATAAGTGGGTTTTGAAATCTTCAGATATTGGATTGCCTCACTGGTTGTTAAGACGACGTCTTTATCCATTAAAGGCATTATCTTGACTCCTTTTTTCCTTTTTTTCGTCGTTTTTTCTGCAAGATAATTGCCAAAGCTCAGGTTCGATTGGTTCAATTCAATAAGTCTTGAATATTTAAAGGCTAATTAGACATTGGCAAGGGTTAGTGATTATGGGCGAGCAACGAGCGGGGCTGACATTCTGTCCAAAATATCAAAAATTTTGTAAATGGATGATGATCCTTAGTCCTAGCAGCCGAAAGCCACATTTCCGTGCTCTAACGCCTGTGTGCGCGAAGGCGTTTCGTTGACGGGACACACTTCAGTGGTCAAGGACGACCTTGGCCGACGTTGGATAGGCAATATCGCCCCTCATGGCGCTGATTGGGAGGGACAGTCTCTCCCCCGAGGCTCCACGTTCAATAATGATGAACTCGTAAGGTCCTCACCCTTGTTGTACGCGAAAGCGAACAAGCCCTCCAGGAGATGTTGTAACCGAAAGTTGCAAGATGGTTTAAGGTTGGGCGTTTTTTATCAGACTGCCTAAAATCAAACAAAAAGTTTCTTTTAAATAATTATTCAGGTAATGAACCTCCAAATAGGAGTTTTGTCTAACCATTTAATTACCCTGAAAAAACAAAATAATCCCTATCGCCCTTTCAACTGGCATGAGGATTGCTTTACCATAAAGAGTAATTTTGTTGACAACAGGGAGGAGTTATTATTTAATACATAAACAGGCCGAATTGAAGTAAGCGGGGGAACCGATTTTTTGGGGTGAATTCCAGCTATGCTGGAAAGGGTATCCCTTAATCCTAACCCGTCAGCTAACTCCGCAGGCGACTAAGGGAGAGAATCGAAAGTAGGGGATCCTCCTCTACTTTTTTTTTGGGGGGGGATGACTGTGAGTCGGTGGAATGGGGGGCGCCACAGCGCTTTAGCGGCGGTGAGTGAGGGGGCGTAATAAAATGGATAATCTTTCATTAAGGAACCCTGGATTGAAGTTTATGTGGCGGAAAAGGGATGGGAATAAACTACTGTACACTGCAATTCTCAATAAATTTTTGTGTTGGTCAAGCTTAGGAGGAATGCGGAAATGAACCTTGAATTTTGGCTACCGGCGATGTTTTTCTTGGGCATTGTTACGATGGGAATAGTGTACCTGTTCTTTATCGCTTGCGAGAAAATATAAGAGATGAGGTGATGCTAATGATGATCTATGTGACAGCGGCCGTTGCAGGCTTCTTGTTCATTTACCTGGTTTTGGCCCTGGTACGACCTGAATGGTTCTGAGGGCCGACAGCTAATCCTGAGATACAGAAAGGAGATAAATAATGTTTATTCAAACCTGGCTTCTGCCCTTTTCACTACTTGCAGCAGCGACCCTCATCGCGTTTCCTTTAAGTCGCTACATGGCATGGATCATGGATGGAAAATACCGGCCTTTGCCAGTCTTGGGCTGGTTCGAAAAACGCTTGGATAGCGGCCCCCAGAACTGGAAGCAGTATACCATCGTGTTGCTCCTTTTCAACACCTTGATGTTCGTCTACTGCTATGTGGTTCTGGCACTTCAGCCGTGGATGCCGCTGAATCCGGATAGCAAGGGGATGATTTTTCCCTCTACTATCTTTCAAGCCGTGACCTCCTTCATAACGAACACGGACCTCCAGCACTATTCCGGCGAACAGGTTTTATCGAACTTCAGCCAGATTTTCTTTGCCATTTCCATGCTATTTATGTCTGCCGCAGTCGGCCTATGCGCCCTGACCGCGATCATCCGGCTCTTCCGTGACGAGTCCAAAATTGGCAACTTCTTCGTAGACATGTGGCGGGTGGTAGTTTACATGTTCGTGCCCGCCGCCTTTGTCATCGCCCTTATTTTTCTGATCCAAGGCAGCCCCATGACTTTTAAAAGCTTCCACCAGGTTTCGACACTCGAACCTGCAGCCATGGGAATCACGGACAAGGGCGAGGTGAAGCAGCAGACCATTGTAGTGGGGCCGGTGGCGGCATTCGAGTCCATGAAGATGCTTGGAACCAATGGGGGTGGGTTTTACGGCATGAATTCCGCGCACCCCTTTGAAAATCCCACGGGATTGTCCAACTTTTTCAATACCCTGGCAATGATGATCTTTCCGTTTGCGCTCGTGCTGATGTACGGCAGGATGCTCCGCCGGATGCGGCATGCCTACGTCATTTTCTCAGTTATGTTGTTGTTGATGGCCGGCACCGTTGTATGGGCAGTCTACTACGATACGCTGAAACCAAACCCTGGACTGACCGGCCATCCTGTGGCACGAACATTCGAAATCCCAAGCGCCACAGCACCGGGTGGGAAACGGGTAGTCACTCTGGCCCCAGCCCCAAGCTTGCCCGTGGATCAGCACTTAGGCAATCTCGAGGGCAAAGAGATGCGATTCGGGACCTCGGCAGGCGCCACCTTCGATGCGCTGACGACAGACGTAACGTGTGGTGCAGTGAACGCAGAGGAAAACAGCCTCAACCCGATTGCAGCCTTAGCGCCCATGGTCGGAATGTGGCTGAACTGCATCTACGGCGGTAAGGGTGTAGGGATGATCAATCTGTTGCTCTACTTAATCATCGGGATCTTCGTGGCCGGCATGATGGTAGGCCGGACGCCTGAGTATTTGGGTAAGAAAATCGGGGGCCGGGAGGTAAAACTGGCAATCATCGCCCTTCTGGTCCATCCGTTCATGATTCTCTTCCCCACCGGGCTCTTTGCTGCCACAAGTTGGGGACTCAAAGCTATTAGTAATCCTGGTGCTGATGGTTTTACACAAATACTGTACAATTTCTCTTCGGCCTCGGCCAATAATGGTTCGGCCTTCGATGGATTGTCGGTTGCCTACGGTTTGGTAAGCAATCCGAATCCGGCGCCGACCGCCATCCCATGGAATATCGCAGCCGGCCTCGTGATGCTCTTCAGCCGCTATCTACCCATTGTTGCGCCGATCGCCATGGCAGCATTTCTTGGAGAGAAGAAATCGAGCCCCTTTGGTCTGGGAACTTTGCGCACGGACACCGTCACGTTTGGCATCCTCTTGCTCGGGACGATCCTTATCATCGGAGCCCTGCTTTTTTTGCCGGTCGCCGCACTGGGACCGCTTGCAGAGCAGCTGGGTCCCATCCCGTTTGGAGGCTGACCGGGAAGCCTTGGTGGTGGCCTACGAATACTCATTAAATGTCCTAATAAGGAATTGCGAGATGAATAAAATGCTCAAAGGAGTGCGACATGAATAAAGTACCCGATACGACAGAAACCGTGAAGACCGTCCCTTTGCCTTCGGAGCAGCCGCGGTCGCTGCGCCGTATGAAACGGAGAGCACTACTGGAGAAGGAGACAACGAAAGCGGCCTTGAAGCAGGCGTTCGTCATGCTGCGGCCCGACATCCAGTGGAAGAATCCTGTAATGTTTGTTGTCGAAGTGGGTGCGTTCCTGACCCTTCTATTCATCCTGCAGGCGGCATGGGGTAAGCAGGCCAGTCAGGTGCCGATTACGTATTTTATCGCGCTTGACGCGTGGCTTTTCCTGACCGTGTTGTTTGCGAACTTTGCCACTGCCCTTGCCGAGGCTCGCGGTAAAGCCCAGGCCGATTCGCTCAGGCGAGCCCGTCACGATACGG
>DATHCH010000189.1:0-8073 GCA_035319625.1 Thermodesulfobacteriota bacterium | reverse complement strand
TCCTAATGCTCGAACCAATTTTAGCCGACCCTAAATGAAAAAGTCAACTACTGTTAAGGACGATTGAATTTTTAATTTTGGTATTAGTGTTGGCTTTTGAGAAAGCGTAAGGGAGTAAGCTTCTAAAAAAGACTGGGCTTTGCGGATTACCAAGTGAAATGTTGGATGGCCTAGCAATATTTGAAAATCACTCTTTCAGGAAGAACTCACCATCACACTTGACAATGTCTGTATAGCCAAATCCTGATTTTTACAGCTTCAAATTAAATTGAACCAGGGCAATTATCTCTCAGTCATTCACCAACATTTCATTGTAAAGCTAGTTAACTCTCGGAGACCCTACGAGGTTTCCAAGGGTGATGCCCTTCTCCTTTCACTTCCCCCCATTCACCCCGGTATAGCCTTCAGATAAACCAGCAATGATGCTTCCTTCACCATGCCCTCTCCAGCAGTCCACCAAGTTCCAACAGTAGCTTTTAGCGGTTCACGACAGCATAAAACAAAACGGACAGTAGCATTTTTTCACACCAAAATTTCTACTGGGATCTCCCTCGACACACAGTCACAGCCCTCTTTCTATATATATAAATTACCAATAGAATTTGTTTCGCAGTTTTCTGAAATTCTCCAGATTTCTCCTCATCCCGTAATCCTCCAGTAAACCTTCTCCATTCTCTAAACCCTGCCAAAGACCTACCTTTTCGAAGACCTAAACCTACTCCTTACTTCTAATCCTAAGAAATCTCTTTTCCACTAACCAGAATTGCCAATTCCAACACGAAAGGAGGCTGACCATGAACACTGTCCCAGAAATCCGCAGAGAAAAGGTTTTTATTCCACCAGAAATGCCAGCGCAAGAGATTAAGGAGAAATACGGTTTGTCATCAAAAAGGGCACGAGAAGTTTTGAAACAGGGATTCTTTGTTAAGAACTATTCCAAAAAACAGATTATCATTGACCCAGAAAATTTCGATCCTGCAGTTTCCTATTCCACCGCGAAGAGAGTCTACTGGAAAAATTTCAGATGGAGCCCTTTAGTACAGAGCATCAAGGAGGACCTAATCCAAGAAGCGGTCACGAGAATGTATGAACTCTCAGGAAAGGTCAAGGAGAACGCCAACGAGAAGTATGGAATTGGATATGGCTACTTTTGGGTCGCACACAACGCAATGCTTAGTTTTATTAAAAAATGGCAGCGGGCGATGAGGTTTCGTGTCTTCGGAGACGTTGAAGATGAACTGATGGCCTCAAAAATTTACGCCTCTAAGAAGGAATTGATTCTTTAGTGACTGAACATCACCCAAGGTGGACCTTTCTAAAAACATCCAACCATCTAAAGAAAGTCCTATCTAAATTCCTTTCCGACAATTGAATCTAACCTGAGAAAGAAATGGGTTTTTAATTGAGTGAGCACCCTATGAGTTGATCCTTTTGGTTCTCTGGAGGATTATAAGAGGTAAGATTGCTCACTCTTTTTGTTGTCTTCACACGCAGCTATCCAGGATAAGAGTTAGCAGAAAAAGGAATGCTCACATAGCTCTGGAGAATGGTTTGAAATGGGTGATCATCGTCCAGGATGATTTTTCTGGTTCATCTGGGAGGCATCGGGCAAATACCTGTCATTCGAGATGCTGAAATGTGGAACACCCTGTTAAAACAAAAATTTTCGATTCAAGGACCGTGAACTGCTTTATCGAGGCACCCGCTTTTTTCTCAAGACAGATTTTTCATTTTGACAAGATCTTTTTATCCGTCAAAGGTCACTCCCAAAAATCCTTTCTTGTGTCTTTTGAGTTGGTCGGCATTCTACCAACCTTTCGAGCAGATGTGGAGATGTGGGCCTGTAGCCTCCCCTCCTGCAATCCTGCGGAGCGAGGCAACCAGAATCCGCAATGGGAGTGAGCTGGGGAAAAAACAAAGGGAGCAATTAACAACCTTCCCTTGCCCTTACCGAATCACCTTTACATTGGCAGCTTGAGGACCTTTGGGACCTTGAGTGACTTCACATTCAATTTCACCCCCTTCGTTGAGGGATTTAAATCCTTCTCCCTGAATGGCAGAAAAGTGAACGAATACGTCCTTTCCGTCTTCCGTTGTTATGAATCCATATCCCTTCTTCTCATTGAACCACTTAACCTTACCTTTCATTTATTTGTAACCTCCAGTGAAATATGATTCTGAATCAAAAGATTCTTTTTCTATTCATCTCCCTATCCACCGCCTTTACCATCTCTAACAACTCCTGCTTGGTGAATATCCCTTTCTCCACAAGCAACCGGGTGAGGGCTTCTTGTTGGATCACCTGTGATATAAGGAGTTCTTCAAAGGAAACGATTTGTTTGGACTTAAGGGTTGTCATGTTTCACCGAACATTACCCCTTACAAGGGATGCAAGTATCCCCCATAAACAGAGAACCGTTAAGAAGGTAAATACCATCCTTACACACCTCAAGAAAAGCGGATAGTATTCAGATGTAATTTGAACCTTTCCAATATATATTGAGAATATCAGAATAGTAATGCCCATACTTAATACCATTCCCAGCATTCGCATCGTTCCAATTGTTCCCGAAGCCACTCCGTAGAGCCTATTTTCAACAGAACTCATCACGGCATTTGTATTGGGAGATGAAAAAAGTGCAAAACCAAACCCAAGAAGAATTAAACTCGCAACGATGAACCCCAAGGTTGTCTTTTCATTTAAAAAAATGAACAGAAAAAGTCCAACGGCTGTCAACGCCATCCCTATCGAAGCGACTATTCGTGGCTCAGTCCTGTCCGAAAGCTTACCAGCATAAGGCGAAAAAAGAGCCTGCACAATGGGTTGGGATACTAAAACCAAGCCAGCATTTTCAGGGGTGAGCTTTTTTATATACTGTAAGTAAAGACTTAAAAGGAAAGTTACGGCAAAGGTTGCACTATAATTAATCAACGCTGCTAGGTTGGAGAAAGCAAAGACCCTGTTATTTCTAAAGAGGTTTATGTCCAAAACAGGACTTTCTGTCCGTGTTTCCCATTTAACGAATGCTAAAATGCCTAAAGCCCCAGGTAGGATCAGCCAAACACCCCGCATCGTCGACAATTGAGAAAAACCATACATGATTAACAAAAGGGTGATGCTGTAAATGATGGAGCCAAGGAGATCAAATTTCTCTTCCTCTACCTCGTGCCCTCCTCCTTTTAATTTCCAGAAAATGAGAAAGATAATAATTAATCCCAGAAGCACATTTACGAGAAAAATACTCCTCCAACTAAGATGAAGCGTTAGAAATCCGCCCAAAAATGGCCCAACAGAATACCCTATATAGACTGCGGCTAAATTTATTCCCAAAACTCTACCCAGCTCCCTGGAAGGATACACGGAGGTTACAAGGGCAGCTCCAACACAATAAGTCGCTGCTGCCCCAATTCCCTGCAAGATTCGAAAGCAAATCAGCATAGTCGCAGAGTTTGAAATAGCAGAACCAACGGAGGCGAGGGTAAATATCAGAACGCCATAAGTGAAGATTCTTTTCCTCCCATAGATATCTGCTATCTTTCCAAAGGGAACAAGGAACATGGCTGAAGTCAAAAGGTATGCGGTCGTCACCCAGCTCAGTAAAATGGCATCCATTAGAAATTCTTTCTCGATAGAAGGAAGGGCAATATTGACAGAAGATATTCCAAAGGGCGAGAGGAAGGCAGCTAATGTAGTAACAAGTAGAACAAATCTTTTAATTCCAGCATTATCAACACTTGTAGCATCCGTCATACTTACTCTGGATAAAGGGCTTCTGAATTTGGACAAGTAATTTGAGGTAACCCAAAGTGACTTTCTTGTCAATTTTGTATGAAGAAATTAGAGATTTCGCTTGATATCCTCTATGATCCATAACCCATGAGTTTTCTCTTACCCTCCAATATAAACCTTCGAATGCTTCTCATGCTCCTGCCAATTCTTGATATATCGCTCAGCCAATTTCTTATCCCTAATCACTAGCAGATTCTCGGCATTGCTTTCTTCAGCAGCCTTAGTAAAATTGAATGACCCGGTAATTACGGTCTCTCTTTACTCCAAAACCTTAATAGCTCTAAGAGCTCTTACAGCTTTTTGATAGTCTTCCCCATGACTGCCTTTTCCTACATTAAAGAAAATCCTTGTTCCTTTCCCATCAGGGTCTTTATTTTTAGATACAATATACGTACCTTTCCTGACTTCATCTGCAAGGTCACTTACCCCAGCTCTGTCACCTAAACCTTCGTAAGTTTCTATTCTAAATAAGTCTCCCCTTTTAAATTCACGAACCCAACCAAAAACGGCCATTTGACCCTTCTGATCGGACTCAAACTTTTTGAGACTGTAAAATCCACTCCCAGTTAAATGATAATAGCATCCGATAGATTCACTTACCCGCTCCACAAAAACCTTCAACCTTTCCATAATCATTGCCCTCCTGAACCAAAAATATTCTATTACAGGGTCATTTTGGAAGTAACATTGTTATTTCTATACTTTAGTCTTTCCCTCCTTCATCCCCTGATTTACCACCTCCACCATTTTCAAGAACTCTTCCTTGGTAAAAATCCCCTTATCCACAAGCAACGTGGTGTGGGCTTCCTGCTGGACCACCTGCGACATGAGGAGTTATTCAGAGGAAACGATTTGTTTAGATAACTTTCATTAATCAATTCTTCATTCACATCAAACATTGGGTGTTTGAGCATGCGAAGAGTAAATGTGATGAACTTATAATTTGAAATCCGGTGTAAAAAATCCATCTCTTTTGCGATTATTCCTCAGATTTCTTCAGAACAATGACGTAATAAGTTACGGTATTTGTCCGGTGTGTTTTCCCATCTCGAATGTACTCAGCAAAACAGTCCACTCTCTTTGAACCCACAGGGACGTGAATCGGTACTCGGAAGTGTCCGGAGGTCACATCTTTCGCCTGAACATCAACACACGATTGACCGCCACCTGAGAAGTTGAAACACGCTCTGCGAATCTCCGGTTTAAAGCCTGTTTCAAATTTAATAGTAGCCCAATATTCCACATCTGCCGAGAGGTTCCAAGTTTGGGGAATATCTATACTTAATAATTTGAGTTGGTCTCCAATCGGCGGGGTTTCTCCTCCAAGCGGGAACTCCCATCCAGTCGACACAGTGGCATAAGAAGAAATTACTAACAGGACACCTACACCTATGAGAACAGTAGTTAAAACAGACCTAATATTCATCACCTCTTTTAATCGTCTCTTCTTTAAAACACGTTAATGAATTTCTTCAGAGGTATCAACAGAATTGACGAAACAAAACCCAAAGGTAATAAAGCCTATTTATTAGCCCTCTCTTCAAGGAATTTTCTCACACCAAGGCGACCAAGCTTTCGGAGCGCCACCATGACTGCTTTCTTTTCATCCTTTGGCTTAAACTTCCCCTTCTCCCACAGATGCGCTGCCCCAACCGTGACCCCTGCGAGAATTGCCAGTTCCTTCTGACTAATCCCCAATTTTTTACGGAGGCTTCGGATCAGGGCCGGAGAAAAGCGGGATTTTTTAACCTCTTCCGGGGTCGCCTCCAATGGCATCTTTCTCTTCTTGAACTCCTTTTGCTGTTGGGCTGCTAGTCGTTCTAATGCCAGGACTGTTTTGCGGAGTTGGGAGACCGTGCTCTTCAATAACCGAACATCCCGACCCAATGGAACTGAAGTCTTACGGATCTCCCTTTTTGCCAAACGCACAATTTCAGATTTGATAGTCGCTTCCAACCTGCCCATGCTTTCCTCCTATCGTTTAGATTTGACTTTTATCTACTCTAATTTTGATTGAAATTTACTAAATTATGAACGGGGTGTCAATGAGAATTGGAAGGGGTTAAGCAGCGTCCTTAATAACAAAACATTTTACAAAAAAACACTAAATCTTAGAGATTGGAGACTGAGAAAGCATCCTTTCCCATGGGTCGGAGGCCAGCCGTGGACTGACATATTTCTTAATTCTTACTTCTCCGTTTTCTTGCCAGGGGGCGAAACAAGTAGTACTGGAGCGCCTAATGTCGGTGGTGGAGCTGCATTTGGTTTGGGCGGCACCACTTTCATCCAACCACCCGGGCAATCTTTAACGTACGGGTAGTAACCCTCTGGGTTCTGACAGAAGTGCCAATAAGAAGGCTGCTGTCGTCCCGATTCTGCCGGAGGGGTAACGCCTTGTGGAGGTGCCGGCTGTTCCCCATAGCCCCCATAGTAATAGGGATCGTAATAGGGGTAGGAGTAGGGATAGTAGTAGGGATAGTAGTAGGGATAGTAAGGGTAGTCCCACCAGTAAGGATAACCCCACCAGCCATAGCCACCCCAGTAGCCACGACCGCCCCAACCCCAATGACCGCCGCCTCGGTGTTGTGCCACAACAGCAGAGCTAAAAGCAAAAACCATTACTAACACTAATAACAGACACAATAGGGTTTTCATTTTACTCCTCCTTTCCTTAATAAATATAATACCCTTAACCGGATTTTTCACGCACTTAGGCTATGGGTATCATTTTCAGCCTGGCCCGCAGTTGTCGTCTGGTTTTCAACTGTGCACCCACGGTCGTTATGGAATTACTCGATGGGTCTGGGGGAGTGTTGCCCACAAGGTTTTAACCCAAACTGAAACACCCGTCGTTCTCGTACATCTAAAGAGAAGCCATGACACTACCACAGCGATCACACTTCATGTATGAAACCCACCATGAAATTTGAAAAGAGTTTATCAGGAAGGGGGTGCGAGGTCAACAAGAACCTAAAGGTTGAAGATGCCACGTGATAATGACCGGTTGGGTGTAAGGGGAGAAAGTTCTATTTTGAGATAGGAATGTCTCGAAGGAGGCGAACCGGCGGACCAATAAAAAGGAATGGAAAAGGGTATGTATCTTGGTATAGAGTTCATACCCACTTTCCCCAAATGAAAACCACCCTGACTATGCTATTGATTGATCCTTGGCTCGGCACCACCACCGGCTTTGTTAGGAGGCGTTACGGGAGTGAGTTTGGGTGGGAGGGCTGGGAGGAGTGGGGTCATAACTGCCATATTCAAGGAGAGCCAGTTGAAATTTCTTGATACCGAGAAAGAACCTTCGCCCCCAATTGACTATCTCATCTCATCGATTCTAATTATTTTTGCGAAGGCTACCTAGAGTAGCGCTTGCTCTACAGTCCATTTTCTGGATCGAAAAAGTGGGGACTAGGTGGGGACTGGAAAGGTGTTACAACAAAAAAGAGCTTGGAGCAAAAACATTATGTTGCCAGCAAGCCCTTGTTTTTACTGGTGCCTAGGGCCGGAGTTGAACCGGCACGGTGGGGGACCACCGAGGGATTTTAAGTCCCTTGCGTCTACCAATTCCGCCACCCAGGCCTATTCGTGACTCGCGATCCGTATGATTCGTGGATCCTCGGACCAGATTTCAATGTTTTGCTCGATGAATCACCAAGCAATCGCCCATCGTAAGACAAAAATATAGCTTTTGGGTTGTTTTGTCAACTCCGTTCTGAGACCCACAGAACCTCGGAAAGCCGCCGTCGCGAACCAAGGCCTGCACCGCATGCTCTGTTGTTTCACGGAACAACTTATGTTAAAAGAACCGTATACCAGTACAGAGGCGGACACCATCACATTATCTCAATGATGAAGAGAGGAGAAGAAATGCGATCGGATAGTATGAAAAAAGGGCTCGAAAGAGCCCCCCACCGCTCCCTTTTTAAGGCCCTCGGTCTCACCGATGAAGAGATGGCGCGGCCGATGATCGGAATTGCTAACTCAGCCAATGAGGTCATTCCGGGTCATCTCCATCTGCATCAACTCTCCAATGCCATAAAGGCCGGGATCCGTATGGCCGGAGGAACTCCCCTTGAGTTCTTTACGATTGGCATCTGCGACGGAATCATCATGGGCCATGAGGGAATGAAATATTCACTCAGTTCAAGGGAATTGATTGCTGATTCGGTCGAGTCCATGGCTATGGCCTATCCTTTCGATGGCCTGGTTCTCATTCCGAACTGTGACAAAATTATTCCCGGAATGATGATGGCGGCGGCCCGGCTTAATATTCCAACCCT
>DATHCH010000188.1:0-4317 GCA_035319625.1 Thermodesulfobacteriota bacterium | reverse complement strand
GTATCCAAACAATATGGTATTCCGTCCGATATACACTGTGTCCCGATAGTCGTGTCTCCATGCATACATTATACCCTATCGCCGCCGCTCTCATTCACCCACGGGCAAGCCCGTGGAACTCTGCCCTACGGGCCGAGTAGAGAGAGGGAAATCGGGGCTGGTGCTGAAGGGGCCGTTTTAGGGAGATCTACGCCTTAACTCATCGTTAAAATGTGCCGCTTCAAGTTTTCTCCCGAGAGACCACTCCGATCCTAAGGATAGGGTTTCCGATGATAACTGAGGGATTACCACAAATTGGTGCAAGAGGCATGATTCTCGCCCTAAAGCTCAAGCCCTCGTTAGAGTGAATGCTTTCGGATGACATCCTTTTATGTTACATTGGTCTCATGAATCGCCAGGATAAAGGGCTTGGGTTAGGGATGAAGAGAGAAGAGATCTTTCAGTCGTTAGGCAGCTTACGAAAAGGTCTTCTTCAAATCATTATCGCCATCGTTCTAAGCGGCATCATCATCTTCCCCTTTTCTAAGAAGCTGCTGACATATCTCTGTCAAAAGACTCTTGAAACCGGCCTTGTCGCCTACTCTGTTCCAGAGGCTTTTTTCTCACTCCTCAAGCTGACCCTCTACGCAAGCCTGTTCGTTTCGATTCCTTTGATCTTTTACTACATCTGGAAAGCCTTCTCCCCTGTCTTTCGCTCGAAGGGATTGAGCAGGGCAAACGGCCTGCTTTTCGCCTCGATCTTCCTCTTCTATCTGGGTGCATTTTTTTGTTTCTTTGTCGCCTTGCCAAACGGCGTTAAGTTTCTGTTAGGGTATCAATCCGCCCATATCAAACCGATGATCTCTGCGGGAAAATATGTTTCCTTTTGCATGATCTTCATTTTTGGATTTGGGTTGACTTTCGAACTTCCGTTAATCCTCGCTTTATTGAGCTATCTCAGAGTGGTGCGTGCATCGTTTTTGACTCGAAATCGGAAGTATGCTATTCTCGCCATAGCGATTATAGCGGCTGTCGTCACACCGACCCCGGATGTTTTTAACATGAGTTTAATGGGTGTCCCGATGTATGTCTTATTCGAGGTCGGAGTGATTGTGGTCAAGGTGATCGAGCGAAAAAGGGCCAGACTTGAGATGTCTCCTTCCCAAAAATAGAGATGGAAACGGACAAATCAACCCCCGTCATCCCCCTTTCCATTCCCTGGGTCAGATCCCTTATTCGTCAGAGGATCCCCCAAATCGGGCTGAAGACCAAAATCACCTTTCTCATCATCCTGATCGTTGTCGGGGTCCTTCTCCTCGCCAGTTATTTAGACTACCACTTTGCGAAAAAAGATCAGATCGACCTCTATTTGAATCGAAATCTCCTCATTGCAAAACAAATCGATGCGTCGATTCCAGATCGAGCCATTCGGGAGGACCTTCCTCGCATCGAGGATGAAGTGGAAGAGTGGTTGCTCAGTCGATCCTTTCTGATGGAAATCGATGTTTTTCTTTTCTCCGCCAAGGGCTGGGACATTGTCGTTTCTCATTCAAGGGACATCCATCAGACGTCGTTGGCCCTGTCCAAATATCAAATCAATCGGTTGAAGAAAGACAAAGACCTTTCCTCACTCCATGATGTGGGTGAGGAGAAATGGCTGGAGGTGATTGTCCCCCTTCACCTGGGAACAAAATCGGTCGGCGGGATTCGATTGGCCAGTTCACTGGACGAAGCCCAAAGCTTCCTAAACAAGAAGAGAAACCGTGCGATCATCCTGACGTTCTTCAGCAGCCTTGTCATCTTGATCACAGTGACGATCCTCTTCGGGAGACTGGTTGGGGACCCGATTCAGAGGTTGGTAGAGGCCATGTCCCGTGCGGAAAAAGGCGACTTGGAGGCAGAAGCGAAGATCCAAAGTGAGGACGAACTGGGAAAGTTGGGGAGAAATTTCAACCGCATGCTAAGGACGATCCGGGAGACCCATGAGCAAAACATCCAGCTCTTGAGCCAGGTCAGCCAATTCAATGAGGAGTTGACCAGAAAAATCGACACCGCCACCTCGGAATTGGCCAAAAGAAACGAAGAGCTGAGGCTTCTCAACGAAGCCCTGTTTGCATCCCAGAGGCAATTAAGTCAATCTGAAAAACTCGCCGCTGTGGGACAAGCCACCGCGGAAGTGGGACACCACATCGGAACCCCCCTGAACTCGATCTCCGGGTATATCCAGCTTATTCTTCAGGATGGGAATCTCCAACACAAAGACCGGGATCGGCTCAAAATCATCGAATCGCAGCTGGATAGGGTAGCCGATTGGGTTAACAATCTTCTCTCTTTTACCCGGCAGCCCAAACCCCAGTTGAAGTCTCTGGATGTCAATGATGTGCTGGAAGAATTGATTCGTTTGAGCGAGCCGTGGTTTCTTGCACGAAATGTGAAACTCTCTACACATCTCTCTCCGGACCTCCCTCCCGTCTTAGGGGATTCGACCCATCTTCAAACCCTCTTTCTCAACCTGATCACGAATGCATTAGACGCCATGCCCCAAGGAGGAGTGCTGACGATCAAGACCCAGCAACTTTCCACTCCCCTCTCCTCGGAGGATGGAAGATGGCTGGAAATCTCCATTGCCGATACGGGAATTGGAATAACTGAAGAATCAAAAAAGAGGATCTTCGACCCTTTCTTCACTACAAAAAAAATGGGAGAAGGCACGGGATTGGGGTTGGCGATCTGTGAGAAGATTATCAAAGAACACTCCGGAATGATCGAAGTAAGAAGTGAAGTGGGAAAAGGGAGCACGTTTTCCATCTCCATTCCGGTCTTTGAAGGAAGTGAAACCGATGAACAAGACATCAGCCCGTCTCTTGGTCGTGGATGATGATCCGGTCACCATCGATCTACTAAAAGAAGTGCTTTCCAAAGAAGGTTATCAAGTCTCCACCGCCTTGAGCGGCGAAGAAGCCATTGCTCAGGGGACGGACAACCTTTTTGACATCATCATCACCGATGTCCGGATGGGAGAAAAAGACGGGATGGATGTGCTTCGGTTCTTCAAAAAGAATGCCCCGGACACCGGCGTGATTATGATCACAGCCTTTGGATCCATTGAGACTGCCATCGAGGCCATCCGGGAGGGAGCGTACGACTACATCAGCAAACCTTTTAAACTGGATGAGATCAAATTTACCATCCAGAGGGCTTTAGAGCAGAGAAGGCTTATCCAGGAAAACAAATTTTATCGACAGGAACTTCTTGAAAAGTATCAATTTAAGAATGTCATCGGACGAACGCCTCAGATGTTTCAAGTCTATAAAACCATTGCCAAGGTGGCGGACACAAAGTCCACAGTACTTCTATGCGGAGAAAGAGGAACGGGAAAAGAACTGATCGCTCGCTCCATTCATTACAACAGTCAAAGAAATCACTCCCCCTTCATTCCTGTTGACTGCGCTTCCTTGGTGGAAACGTTAATAGAAAGTGAGTTATTTGGCCATGTCCGAGGAGCTTTCACAGGAGCCTCCACTGCCAAAAGAGGCCTCTTTGAGGAAGCGGATGGCGGAACACTCTTCCTGGATGAAGTGGGTAATCTCAGCCTCTCGATGCAATCAAAGCTTTTAAGATTTCTACAGGAGCACGAAGTTAAAAGAGTGGGAGGAACAGAAAGCGTTAAAGTCGATGTCCGTGTCATTGCGGCGACCAATCAAGCATTGGAACCGCTCGTGAAAAGTGAAAAATTCAGGGAGGATCTTTTTGATCGGCTTAACGTTGTAACCATCATCCTTCCCCCCTTGAGGGAGAGGAAGGAGGATATTCCCTCCTTGGCTAACCATTTTCTACAGAAATTTTCTGAAGAGAACTACAAGAATATCTCTCATATCTCGCCGGAAGCTCTTGAAATACTCACCCAATATTCCTGGCCGGGGAATGTCCGTGAATTGGAGCATACCATAGAAAGAGCAGTCATTCTTTCAATCCATCCTATTATCCTCCCTGAAGACCTCCCCAAAAAAATGTTCGAAGATATCGGCCGCCAAGAGATCCTCATACCTGAAAAACCACTATCCCTGAGACAATTAGAAAAACGCTATGTG
The DNA here is from genome assembly GCA_035319625.1 of Thermodesulfobacteriota bacterium. GTDB lineage: Bacteria > Desulfobacterota > BSN033 > BSN033 > UBA1163 > UBA1163. Next base: position 247 of record DATHCH010000188.1, on the reverse strand, counting down.
CTCAAGGTGCTTCAAGAGGCTGGAGGAAATAAAAAGAAGGCATCTGAAATTCTGGGTATTGATCGAACAACCCTCTATAAAATATTACAGAAAGAGGATGTGTAGATTTTTCCAACACCCTCCAATCGCTATGTCGAATCTTCCAACATATTCTTCCTCAAAAAATTTCTCCTAAAATATTTTATCCTATAAATTCAAATACTTAAAAATATTTACGTCTGACTTTCTTTGGCACTGATTTTGCTCT
>DATHCH010000187.1:0-19480 GCA_035319625.1 Thermodesulfobacteriota bacterium | reverse complement strand
GTTTGAGCTACCGTAACGCCCAGGAATTTCCGGCAGGGAAATTGGCTAAAAATTTTATTTGGTATACTGGACCACTTAGAATCTCGGGAATAGTAGTTGATACTCACCGGAAAAATGTCGGGCGCGTAGACAAACCAGGCTATGGCTGAATTCGAAAAAAAAAGAGGATTTGAATTTTTGAAGGTGGAATCCAAAGTATTTGTTGCCGGTGTGCGTCAGAGAGTTAACTCATGATTGATGTTCAGGGAAGGAAAGAAAGATTGGGGATCTACCTGGTGTCCATAAAGTGTCCATTGGGCAGTAAAATTGGTATTTTTTGGTCACAATTGGGTCACATTTCGGGCACCAATTGCGACATGCATGTTTTGTTTCGAAATCAAGTAATTACCTTTGATTTTAGAGAGTTAAATGCAGGTTGCATTGGACATCAAGGTAGCGCTCATAACCCGAAGGTCGCTAGTTCAAATCTAGCCCCCGCTACCAAATTCCATCAAGGGGCTGGGAGATGCGAGGATGCTTCCAACCCCTTTTTTAGTCCTTGAGAAAAGGAAGCTTCTCACCTTTTCGGTAGACCACGGCCTGGCAAGAGGCGATCGGGTTGTTTCGGTCGTCAGACAACTTGATATCATAGACAGCCATCCTATGGGTTCGGCTGAATTCTCTCGCTTCTGCAACGAGCTTGCTGTTTGGGGAAGGTGAGGAGACATAGGTAATCGTCATGCTCAAAGCTACTGCGACGGTCCCATGGGAATTGGAGGCAGTCTCGAATGCCTCGTCGATCAGTGCAAAGAGCGCGCCGCCGTGGACGAAGCCAAAGATATTCTCCATATCCCGGGTGAATTTCATTTCAACCTTGGAATACCCGTCATCCAAATCTAAGAGTTTGATCCCGAACTTGTGAGCAAAAGGTTCCTGCTCCACTTTTCTGAAAATCGCTTCTTTCACCCTATTGTCCATCGTCTTCCTTCCGAATGGGCGGGTCTTCCTTAATTCCACTCCGCCAGCTCTTTTTGGGATTTTCGCCTGAGACGTTTCTTCTCCGAACGGATCTTTTTTTCTTCCATCCTCTTTTCAATGGCAGGCAACGGGAATGAGGTGGCTATCCGGCGCTTTTTCGGCCGATTTAGCTTGATCAGACGCTCCCGAAGCCTTTCAAAAGCGAGCTTCCGGTTTTCCGATTGGGACCGATGTTCTGTAGCGACCACCTTGATGCCGGAGGGCAAATGCGTCAAGCGAACAGCCGTCTCAACCTTATTCTTCCTCTGACCTCCCGGTCCTCTTGAGCGGTAGGTTTCCAGGACCGCTTGTTTTTTAAGGGTCTCTGGATCCGTATCAAACTTTTGGCGCATGGTTTGACTTTCTCAGATTCCAACTTACAGATCGCACGTTCCAAACAAATCCGAAGTTCCAATGGCCGAATGACCAAAATGATTTACGTAGAAAATAAGTCGATTATCCCCCTCTCCCCTGGTGGGAGAGGGCGGGGTGAGGGGAGGCATACCATATTCACCCCCACCTCGATCCTCCCCCATCAAGGGGGAGGATAATCCTGAGCATTTTTAATGGCTGCGTCTGCCTGCCGGCAGGCAGGGATGACAAGCCCGACATGTGAGATATATTTGGGATTTGGAGATTGGAACTCGGTGCTTTTTCACGCGTCTTCTTCCTTCTTTTCATCCGCATGGTGCTTGATCACGAGAGCATCTACCATAAAGATCACATCTTCAGCGATATTCGTGGCATGATCGGCGACTCTCTCCAGGCATCGGGCAACGATCATCAGGTGGACGGCTCGATTAATGGTCTTTGGATCGGACACCATATACGTGAGGAGTTCTCGCACCACCTGGTCATTTAATCCATCGACGAGATCATCCCTTTCACAAACGGAACGGGCCAGTTTAGAATCTCGATTTACAAAAGCATCTAAGACATCTTTGACCATCGTTTGGGCAATCTCAGCCATCCGGGGAATATCGATATAAGGTTTGAGCTGAGGTTCCTGGTTCAAAGAGATAGCCCGCTCGGCAATATTCACTGCCTGATCGCCCATTCTTTCGAGATCGGTGATTATCTTCATCGCAGAGGTGATGAAGCGAAGGTCCGTTGCCATGGGCTGCCTTAATGCAAGAAGTCTCAAACACATATCATCGATGACGATTTCCATCTTGTTAATCCGATCTTCGAACCCGAACGTCTTCTGGGCGAGTTCCGAATCTCTGTGGACCAAGGATTGGACGGAATCACGGATTGCCTCTTCCACCGTCGCGGCCATCCTTAGAAGACTCTCTTTCAATTCTTCTAGTTCTCTTTGGAAATGGGTTTCTGCAGGCATCGCTGTCTCCTTTTACTATCAGTAAGCCGGGTTTTTTCAGGTTTATTGGGGCCCTCCTTTATCTAACCCCCCTTTGTCCCCTTAAGGGTAACCCCCTTTTTATCCCCCCTTAAATTAAGGGGGGAATGGGGGGGTTACAAGATAGAAATGCTCCCCACGCCAGCGCGGCAATAGCCTGAAGCCAGTTCAATGCTGGCTAACCGAAACGTCCGGTCACATAGTCTTCAGTTCGCTTATCTCCGGGTTTGGTAAAGATTTGATAAGAGGGCCCCTCTTCAACCAACTCGCCATTCAAGAAAAATCCTGCCCGATCAGCCACCCGGGAGGCTTGTTGAACGTTATGAGGCACCAGAATGATGGTATAGTCTTTTTTTAATTGAATGAGAGTTTCCTCAATACTGGCCGTAGAAATAGGGTCCAATCCCGAGCAAGGCTCATCAAGCAGGAGGACCTCTGGTTCTAAAGCCAGGATGCGAGCGATGCAGAGGCGCTGCTGTTGTCCTCCGGAGAGTCGAAGGGCTGAGGTAAACAGACGATCCTTGACCTCCTCCCATAGCACTGCCGATCTCAAAGCTTTTTCCACCATTTCAGTTAAGCGCCTCCTATGAATAATTTTGTTGAGTTTGGGACCATAAGCCACATTATCGAAGACGGACATGGGAAGCGGGGTTGGAAGATCAAAGACCATTCCAATGCGCCTCCTGAGATGAGTCAGCTCCACCCTGGGATCATAGATATTCATCCCATCTAAGTGAATCGTTCCAGTATGACTGGCCCCGGAAATCAGGTCCGTTAAACGATTAAGGCTTTTGAGGAACGTCGTCTTTCCGCTTCGAGCCGGACCGAAGGCGGTGAATATCTCCTTGGGTCGAATATCGAGGTTGATCTTCCTTAGGGCCTGAGAGGAGTCGTAATAGAAACTGAAATCGTTGATAACGATTTTACTCCCTCGAGACATAACACTCCTCTATGTCCGATGCTGGATATACCGGTTGATCAACCATTGAGCAATGATATTAACCATCAGGACGAGCAAAATCAAAGCCGCTCCGGTTCCATACGCCATCTTCATGGAGATCCCTTCCCTGGCGAGGATGTAAAAATGGACGGACATGGTTCGGATGGGAGAGAAGAGGGATGTGGGCATCACCAGAGAGGAGCCCGCCGTAAGAATGATTGCAGCGGTTTCTCCGATACTCCTTCCAACACTCAGGAGCACACCCGTAAAGATGCCCGGCAAGGCGCTGGGAAGTACGACCCGGGTGATCGTCTGCCACTTCGTCCCACCGAGAGAGAAGCTCACTTCACGGTAGGACGGGGGGATGGCTTTGATCGATTCTTCGGCCGTGCTGATCACCGTAGGTAAGATCATCGCGGCTAAAGTTAATCCACCAGAAAGAATGGACCATCCCATATTAAGCCGGATGACAAAAAAGACAAACCCGAACAATCCAAAGATAATGGAGGGCACGCCAGCCAAGCAGTCCGTCCCAAAACGAATAATGCGGCTAATCTTACTCTCTCTTGTGTATTCCCTCAGAAAGACGGCTGTCCCAACCCCCAGAGGAGCACCGAAGAAAACGGCCACAGCCGTTAAAGCCATCGTTCCAATAATGGTGGAGAAGATACCGCCCTCCCGGCCCATATTCTTTGGAGAATCGAGAAAGAAATGGAGGTGAAGGACAGGCAATCCTTCACGTAGAATCTGGAGGAGGATCAAGATCATCACTGCGATGGTCGATAAAGCACCCATCCAGATGAGAATTTTTGCGATGGACTGAGTCAGATATCGAGTACGATTGATGATCAATAGACTCTCCTTCTTGATAGAGAGATGGCCAGGGTATTCAGGGCCATAATGATGAAGAAGAGAACAATTCCAGTTGCAAAGAGGGCCTGCCGGTGATCCCCAGAGGCATATCCCATTTCAATGCCGATATTGGTGGTGAGTGTCCGGGCTGAATCCAGGAATGAGGTTGGCATTTTAACCGCATTTCCCAGGATCATGATCATGGCCATGGTCTCTCCGATGGCACGGCCCATGCCTAAAATGATGCTGGCCACAATTCCAGATCTGGCAGCTGGAATCAACACCCGCCAGATGGTCTGCCAGTGTGTTGCTCCCAATGCAAGAGATCCTGCTTTATAAGTGGGGGGAAGGGCTTTTAAAGAGTCCTCTGAGATCGTGATAATGGTGGGGAGGATCATGAAGCCTAAGACCAGAGATCCTGCAAGGATGCTTAGCCCAGGTCCTCCCAAATGATTTTGAATCAACGGGACAAGGACGATCAAGCCCCAAAACCCATAGATGACCGAGGGAATGGCGGCGAGAAGCTGAATAGCAGGCCTCAGCAATATTCCTGCAGAAGGGGGAATCAACTCCGATAAAAAAATCGTACAGGCCAATCCAAGAGGAATGCCTAAAACCAGGGCCCCCAAGGTCACCCAAAAAGAGCTGACGATCATCGGGAAGATGCCAAACAATCCCTTACTTGGAATCCATCGCTCCCCGAGAAGGAAGGCTTTGGGACCGATTTTCAGGATCAAAGGAAGTCCTTCTTCAAAAATGAAGAAGGTGATCAAGGCCAGTATCGTAATTGATGAAAGGGCAATCACAAGAAATGTTTTTTCAATGATTTTTTCTTTGACTTGCATAATCATTCCTTAGCAATTTTCAGGAGAACTGGTACGAGCCCTTCTTTTAAAAGCAGTTTTTGAGCCAATGGACTCAAGACAAATTCTAAAAAGGATTTTGCTTCCCCCGTGGGTTCCTCTTTAAAAAGGAAAAGGAAAGGCCTCACCAACGTATATTTCCCATTTTCAACATCGGTTAAATTGGGTTCCACCCCTGATATTTTTAGTGCCTTGACCTGGTCATTAACTAACCCTAAAGAGATATAACCGATGGCATGGTGGTTGCTCGCAACGACCTGGCGGACAGCACCATTGGAGTCTTGGACTAAGGCTTCAAGGTTGATATCCTCTTTGCCCATCACAAACTTCTGGAAAGATTCCCTCGTTCCCGAGCCCTCCTCCCGAGTGACCAGCACGATGGGATGAGAAGGTCCTCCCAACTCCTTCCAATTCCTTACCTTCCCGCAGAACACCTGCCTGACTTGCTCTAAGGAAAGATCTTGAATAGGGTTTCTTGGATTGATGATGATTGCAATAGCATCCTTTGCAATGGTTACCGCATAGAGCTTCTTCTCGCCGCCCATCAGATTGCGTGAGGACATCCCGATGTTTGCAGCACGACTGATGACAGCCTCTATCCCTGCCGTAGACCCGCCACCCTGAACATAGATGTGAGATTGAGGATGATGCGACATATATTCCTCAGCTAATAATTCAGCAAAGGGCTCAACTGAAGTGGAGCCCGCCACCGTGATTCCTGCCTTAGACCTTTGGCAACCCATGGAGAACAAAATAAATAGAAGGAGAAAAAGAAATCCTAAATTCCAAATCCCAAATTCCAAATAAATTCCAAATACGAAATTCCAATGGCCAAAACGTCCATTCCCCTTCCCCTCTCCCCTGAGGGGAGAGGGATGGGGTGAAGGGGTCTGTAGCAATGCGGATGAGACTTCTTTGTTATTTGATGCTTGGAATTTGGTGCTTCTTCTTTTATCCATATCTTCCTGTGACGTAATTTTCGGTCTGGGGGTTCTGGGGACGAGTAAAAATGTCTTCGGTTGTGCCATATTCTAATAATTCTCCCAGATGAAAGAACCCTGTCCAATCGGAAGTTCGGGCGGCCTGGCGCATGTTGTGGGTGACAATGACGATGGTATAGTTCTTTTTTAATTCCTGCATTAACTCTTCGATCTTAAGAGTGGCTAAGGGGTCTAGGGCAGAGCACGGTTCATCCATAAGAATGACTTCGGGCTGAACGGCTAACACGCGTGCAATGCAAAGGCGCTGCTGTTGCCCCAAGGTGAGGCCCAAAGCATTGATGTGGAGTCGATCTGAGACTTCTGGCCAGAGGGCTGCCGCCTTAAGGCTCTGTTCCACTTTTTCTTCAATTTTACTCTTCGTGCGCACTCCCAGCACCCTCGGACCAAAGGCAACGTTTTCGAAGATGCTTTTCGGAAAAGGATTGGGACGCTGAAAGACCATACCAACCCTCTGTCTGAGAGAGACGACATCCGTCCCCGGTTGATAAATGTCCTCGCCATCCAGTCTAACGGTCCCTTCAATACGTGTTTGAGGGATGAGCTCGTTCAACCGGTTGAGGGTCCGGAGAAAGGTCGATTTCCCGCATCCAGAAGGCCCGATCAAAGCAGTGATCTGGCGCTCTCTGATGACAATATTGATATTTTTGAGGGCATGATTAGACCCGTAATAGAAATGGAGCCCTTGTACCTCCATCTTTAAAGGGGGATTCGATTCCGTCATCAGGATACTTTCATGGAAAATAGAGTTCTTTGCTCCGTTTGAAATTAACAAATTCTGACCTTCTGATCAAGTAGATTCATTGGATCGTTTAAGATCAGAAAGTGCGTGCTTTTTGATGACGGTCCCGATTTATCGAACCGTCTCTGCGAGTGAAACGAAGCGGTCTCGCACAAAAATCCCCACTTGCCCCTCTTGAGTAAATGGGAGTGCCTGCCCTGTACCATGATAGGTTCAGGGCCTGCCGGTAGGCAGGAGGGGATTTGCTTCCAGCAGGACGCGCAGAGACAGGCTTGGGAAAGGGTTTTATTCTCCGAATCGGGAACAGAGTCGATTTTACCTCTTGATTTACCTCTCATTTTTTGTTAAGTCTTCAAAAAACCTTCGTGGGCGTTTTGCGTGTCGCTCCTTACGGTGGGAGGATAACCTTGAAAACGATAACAAAGTATTCCCTTGTTCTTGCAATGATCCTTCTCCTGATGGCCTGCGCAGGAGCAAGCAGGACCGAGAAGAAAGAGAAAAACGTCACCATCGAGGAGCATTTTCAATTGGCCTGTAACGCTGCGGAGAAGGGAAACTTGGATGAGGCTGTTAGAGAATATAAAAGAGTGCTTGAACTGGATTCAAAGAATGCAAAAGCCCACCTCAATCTCGGCATTGTCTATGGAAGACAGGGAAATCTGATCGTCGAGCCCCCAAAAGACCCTCTTGATCTGATTGCCTACCGTCTCAAACAATTCCCTAAGAAGTCTATGTGGAAGAAAGAGATTTCGGAGTATAAAAAAGCACTCCGTATAGATCCCCATTTCGCTGAGGCCCATTTTAATCTCGGAGTCGCCTACCAAGAAAAAGGGGATCTCAAAGAGGCGATTGCCGAATATCAGAAAACGATTCAAATTTATCCGAATTATATCGAAGCCCATAACAATCTTGGAATTCTCTACTTCAGAAAGGGAATGTTGGATCAGGCCCTTGTGGAGTATCAGAAGACGATCGAGATCAAACCGGATTATTCCAAGGGTTATTATAATATTGGAAGTGTCTATCGGGAGAAGAAGAAAACAGACGAGGCAATCACTTCATTTCAAAAGGCATTGGAAATCAATCCCAGCTTTGCGGAAGCTCACTATAGCCTGGCCGTTATGTATTATGAAAAACAGGAATTTAAGTTGGCTGTTGAGCATTGTGATCAGGCTGTGAAATTTGGGATACCCGTTGATCCGGAATTTTTAGACCGACTCAAGCCCTATCGTTAGACCGGTTAGTTCCTGCATTGCCTCGCATTCTTTGAGTGAGTTTTTTCCAGCCCGAAACTTGATTTTTTCCCCCTTTTCTGATAATTGTCCAACCATGATGATTGACCCGGATTCCATCCAGTGGTCTCACCTTAAGAAGAAAGGACGAGAGGTTTAGGAGGGGGAATGGAGACAAGAGAGGCAATTTTGGCATTCCAATACGCAGAGAAGATGAAGTCTGGGTTGATTATCGGAGCGACCCTGCTGGATCAAATGGTATCACTCAAGAAAGAGGATGAGCTCTCCGGAGGCAAGAGGGTATTGGTGTGGTACTTGGAAGGATTGCTCCGGGAGATCCGAATCGCAGACAACGTGTTGGGATCAGACCGGTATGCTGGCTTAGAAAGAATAGTGATGGAGGTGATCGGAAGAATTCACATGTCTCAATTTCAAGAGGCTCAAGGCTCTTTTTCCGAGGCCATCTCTCTGGCCACCACGACCTGCCAGGCGGCTATGAATTTTTTGTTGGAGAGGAAGCTGATTTAGAAGTCCGCAGATGGAAGGGCATGACGTGCTAACCAAAAGTTGAAACAAGAGGGTCAATTTCATGATCAGAAAACCCAGTCCAAGTTATAGCATCCTCATTCGAATCGAGATTCTCAACATGCCAGGGATGCTGGGCAAGGTCACCTCTGCCATCGGCAAAGCACGAGGGGATATCGGCTCCATCGATATCGTTGGATTTAGGAAGAACGTCATTATACGCGACATTGTCGTAAATGTGGCCGATATCCCGATGGGGCAGAGGGTGGTTGACGGGCTGAAACAGGTAAGAGGGATCAAAGTCGTCAATGTGACGGATCGAACCTACATGATCCACCAGGGAGGAAAGATTGAGATAAAGAATAAGGTTCCAGTGAGCACCCGAGAGGATCTTTCCATGGCCTACACGCCCGGAGTGGCAAGGGTCTGCATGACCATCCATGAGGATCGTAACAAGGTTTATGACCTGACCATAAAAAAGAATACGGTGGCAATCGTTACGGATGGGACGGCCGTGCTTGGCCTTGGGGATATCGGACCGGAGGCCGCGATGCCGGTGATGGAGGGAAAGGCAATGCTTTTTAAGGAATTTGGTAGCGTAGATGCCTTCCCTATCTGTTTAAAGACAAAGGATCCAAAGGAGATCATTTCTGTAGTCAAATCGATCTCCCCGGGGTTTGGTGGAATTAACCTTGAAGACATCTCTGCTCCCCGTTGTTTTGAGATTGAAGACCGCCTGAAACGGGAGCTGGATATCCCGGTTTTTCATGATGATCAGCACGGGACAGCGGTTGTCATTTTAGCAGGTTTGATCAATGCATTGAAAATCGTTGACAAGAAGTTAGAAAACATCCACGTGGTGGTCAGTGGCTTGGGAGCGGCCGGGATCGCTTCAATCCGGCTTCTTCTTTCAGCGGGGGTGAAACGGATTATCGGGTGCGACCGGGCTGGGACTCTTTACAGGGGCCGAAAAGAGAACATGAATGCGGTGAAGGAGAGGATAGCGGAGCAGACCAATCCGGAAAGATTGAAAGGGTCTATCTCCAGTGCCTTGAAGGGGGCGAATGTCTTTATCGGTCTCTCGCAACCTGGGTTGATCCATTCAAGAGATGTCAAGAATATGGCGAAGGACCCAATTGTTTTTGCCATGGCCAACCCCACCCCTGAGATCATGCCCGAGGAAGCCGCCCGATATGCACGGGTTGTCGCCACGGGCAGATCGGACTATCCTAATCAAATCAATAACGTCCTCTGCTTCCCAGGACTCTTTAGAGGCGTTCTGAACTGTCAGGCGATAGAGATCAACGATGAGATGCTTTTTGCGGCGGCGAATGCGATTGCCCACATTGTTTCAGAAGAGGAAATGAGTGAAGATTACATCATCCCAAGCGTCTTAAACCGGAAAGTCCCAGAACAGGTGTCGAATTATGTGAGGGAGGTAGCCATTCAAACAGGGGTGGCGAGGCTGGAACATGGATATGCCTCATCATTTTATCGGGTGCGGGAGAGATAAATTGGAACGGTATTCTCCCGCAGGTTTCCGGAGGAAGCATTCCCCTGATCGATTTAGGGAAAATAGCAGGAGAGAGAAGATAAATTGCGGAGTTCGGAATGCGGAATTCAGAACTAAGGATAAAAAGGTTTTTATTCCGCACTCTTTCCGCCGAAACGCTCTGGCGAAGGCGGGCGCACTCTGCATTGCGCAATTAAGAACGATTCTTGGGTAACCTTACCGTGAAGGTGGATCCCTTGCCCAGCTCGCTTTCGATCTGGATATCTCCGCGATGGAGTTTAACGATTTCCTGGACGAGGGAGAGGCCGATCCCTAACCCCTTGTTCTTTCCAAGGGGTTTTGTTTTTTCCTGGAAATGGCGTGCGAATACTTCCCTCACGGATTGGTGAGGTATTCCAACCCCTGTATCGGCAATGCGAGTGAAGATGAATTCAGGATCGTATTCAAGGCTCACATAGATTTTCCCCCCCGGGCGGTTATATTTGATAGCGTTGGTGAGAAGATTATCAAAGAGTTGGTTGAGTTTTTCCTCAACCCCGAAGACCTTGACCGGTTCCGCGGGGAGTGGAGCTTCCACTTCGATTTGATGTTCCTTAGCCAGGGGCTCGACGGTCAAGCATGAAAATTGGATGACTTTGACAAGATCGATCGGCTCAAACACCCAGGATGGTTTTGGTATCCCGATTTCAGCCAAATCGAATAGGTTGTCTATGTTCCTTTCAAGTTTTCGCAGGTTTTTGTAGGAGATCTCCAGAAACTTTTTCTGCTGTTCCGTGAGCGCACCGGCCTTCTCCTTGATCAACATTCCGATATAGCCCATCACTGAGATCATCGGTGTTTTCAACTCATGGCTGACGTTAGAGAGGAAGTCGTCCTTCATTTGGTCGAGGCGCCTCAGTTCTTCATTAGCGATTTTCAGTTTTTTCAGTGCCTCCTTGAGTTCATTTTCCGTTTTCCTTCGTTGCGTGATCTCCTTGCTGACGACGAGGGTGCCCAGGTATATGTTTTTTGAGTCCCAGACGGCCGTATAGGTATTGTCGTAGAATTTCCCTTCCACCATCCGAATATTCATCCGGCGATGTCCCTTTGCCTTTCCGGTTCTCAGGTCTTTGATAATTTGTAGGACCTTTGGACGGGCCTTCTGGGGATGATAGTTTAGGACGGATTGGCCGAGTACTTCATCCATCTTGATATTCCGAATCTTCTCTGCCGCCTGATTGCAGTAGGCGATCCGATTTTGATCGTCAACAAAAACAACCCCCTGTTCCATGGAGGCAAAAATAGCTTTCAAAACGGATGAATTCATATCTTCTTGGTATTTTTATAAAAAATAACACGGAACCCAAAATCGAACAAGAGGAAAAGTAAATGCTTGCCCCTCTTTGAGTCTGGCGCGATGGGAAAGGTAACATGGATGGAGTTGGATATAAGTGTTAGAATTACCAAGGAGCTGCAGGAACGGTATATGGTGACGGATCATCCACTCTTTGTGCTCTTTTTTATGGCAGGCGCGATCGTCTTTTTCATTGGTCTCGCCTTGAGACTATTTCTTTATTGGCGAGGGCAATGGGATCTACTGGCCCTTGCGAGAGGAGTCTTTTCAACCCTCTTTAGCGGGAAGATCGTTAAGCTGATACGGGTGATGCTTCTGGATGGCCTTCTCCAGAGGAGGCTTTTCAGCCAGGATAAATTGAGATGGCTGATGAAGGTCTTGATCATGATCGGTTATCCCGGGATACTGATCGCGGGCCATCTGAAGGTAGAGATGATGCCCCAATTTAGAAGTCTCCCACACCTGATCAGGTTTTTTTATGCACCTTTTTGCGATTTTTACTACTTTCGTAATTTGGCTGGCTCGTCCCTGGGGCTTGCTGGTGCGCTTTTTGCGATTTCCTTCGACCTTTTCGGAGGCATGATATTGACGGGAGAAATCATCGCCATCTATCGAAGGTTCGTTGCAAAATCTGTAGCTTTTAAGACGTCGATTGGAGATATTATTGCGGTTAATCTCTTAGGAGGATGGTTCATCCTTCGATTCTTCTGCGAGGCCACGAGCATTTTAACCTATTCCCTCCCCACTTCTGTGGCCCAATATTGGTTCTTGTCCTTCAGTCTGTCGAAAGTCATTACCTCTCTCGGATTATCGTGGCCTTCGCTCAACTATCCCCTTTGGTCTGTATCCGGATTTTTCCTGGCTGCGCTTGTCGCCTCCATTCCGTTCAATAAAAAACTTTGGCACATGATCACGATACCGGCGGTCATGTTCATCAACTTGATGCCCGAAGAGGCATTTAAGCCAGGAACCAGAAAGGGGTCTCTTCCCCTTTCTGTTAGAGAGCTTATCGCTTTGGATTCCTGCGTAAAATGCGGCAGCTGTGTGGAGGTTTGTCCCGTATACGCGCAGACGCAAAAGCTGGAGAGCACCATGGGAGGGCTGTTTGCCAACCTGAAGTCTTTCCTGAGGAAGGCATACGGCTTGCCGGGGATTTTCTTCGGGCCGGCAAAGGCCAGGGATATGCTGGAAGAGTATTCTATACATCCCTACCTATGCACCTTGTGCGGGAGGTGCGCGACAACATGCCCTGCATTTATTCAAACAAAGGATTTGAGAATAGCGATGCGTGGATTCATGGTGGCAGAGGGAAGGTGCCCTCATGTCATCGATCAGTTAGCGGAGACGTTGAAAAGAGTCCACAACATTCTCGGTGAACCGAATGAGGACAGGTCGACCTGGCTACAGGCCCTGACCGAAGTTCCCGAGGATAGGTTTCAGAAGGAGAAGGCAAAGGTCGTCTATTTCGCTGGCTGTGTCGCGTCCTATTTCCCGATGACGAAGAGGATTCCCCAATCCTTTGTCCAGATTTTGGATAAGGCCGAAGTCGATTTTACCATTCTGGGAGGGGAGGAGTGGTGTTGTGGTTTTCCCCTTATCGCGTCAGGGATGAAGAAAGATGCCGAAGGTTTGATCCGACACAATTTGGAAAAAGTGAAAGAGAAGGGGGCAGAAAGGATTGTTTTTGCTTGTCCCTCTTGTTACCACACCTGGATGGGGCACTGCAAGACGGATATCGAGATCTTCCATTCTACCCAATTCATCAAGAAGTTGATCGAGGAAGGTAAGATCAGCTTCAGGGAGAAGGCAACCAAAGTCACTTATCATGATCCCTGCGATCTTGGAAGAGCCAGCGGAGTTTATGAAGTCCCGCGGGAGATCCTGCGGAGCATCCCCGGCGTAGAGCTGGTGGAGATGAAAGGAAACCGGGAGCAATGCGTCTGTTGTGGAGGAGGCGGCAACCTCGAGATGGTGAACCCTGACCTTTCAGCGGGACTGGCGCAGGCAAAGATCGAGGAGATCAAGGCTACAGGAGCAGAGATGGTGATCACGGCCTGCCAGCAGTGCGTCCGTACCATTCAGACGACGGCCCGAAGGAAAAAGATTCCGATGACCGTGTTGGATATCATAGAGTTCGTACTAAAAAATATGAATGGATAGAGGGGATGCCTTTGCCGCAGTCGCGGGAGCCTTCGAGCGTATTCTTTCTTGCATCTGCCCGCGCTTGTTGGTAATATTTTATAGACACGCGGCACGGACGCGTCATTCCTAGTCAAAGGATGCAAAAAATGAAGAAAAAAGACTCAGAGGTGTTTAAGCCGTTGGTAGCGACGGCGGAGAAGTATCTTAGGGACTATTGTGATGGAAAACAGGAGGACGATGAAAAGGCCAAGATCTTTTTGAGGGTGCTTTCTCTCTACCGGAGAATATTAAAAGTTGAAAAGGAGAGAGACCGGATAAAATCCGAGTGGGGGAAACTCATCGCTCGTGTAACGGAACTCAAAAAGATGACAACGAGCAAGGCGAAAAAGAAACCCAAACTTCCCAAGTAGGCTTGGCGTCTTTGACCTCGATCCAATCACCCACCCGGGAGCAAAGGCATTTAATAATTTGGGGCCGCTGATTGACGGCAACTCCTGTTTCAATTCTTGCCAATACCCTTTCCTGCTGATCACGATACGTAATGCTTGTCAAAAATCATTCTATCCTTGACAAAATGTTGCTTCCGGCCAGGGCCTCTTTCAATCCGAATCTCGCATATCCAATTTAAATTAGCCATTAAGCGTCATACAGTTACGCGATGAGCTTGCTCAAAGTTTTCATAGTCATACTTATTGCTGATAGATGGGAGAAATGACGATCGGGCTACGGCAGGAAAAGGTCTGAGAACGCTAATATCGGAACGCAGCGTTTGGTGGTTGTGGAACTCAGGGCAAACAGAGCTGAAAATTCCCTTTTCGAAATCCGTTATTATCGAAAAACGGTCAAGGTGACCACTTTTTCGATACTGGTCATAACCTTCTCGCTCATCATCCTGCTCGCCCGTCTCATCTCTTTCCTGCTTGTCGTTCTTGAACACGTTTTCCAATTATTAAAAAGAATAAGACTGATAGAGACAGAAGAAAAGAAAACCAGGCCTCATTCCGGGATCGTCGATTTTCAAAGAAGAAGGTATCCCCGGTTCGATGTCGATTTGCCGCTCGAGTATAACGAAGTCAACTCATCGATCACCCGTCATGCCCGGGCATTGAATCTCAGTGAAGGTGGGATGCTGATCCATTCTGCCGACCAGTTGGAGATTGGTCGGCAGATGAAGTCGAGACTCTCCTTCCCCTTGGGCTCTGAAATGAATACCGTCGAAATGCAGGGTGAGCTGGTTTGGGCGAAGACCTCCTTAAATGGGGCAGGGCGTGATTACCGATCCGGAGTGAGATTTCTCGGTGCCTTGCCGAAGGACAAAGCTAAATTGACCCATCTCTTGATAAGCCTTTCCGAATAATTGCTATCCAATCTTCATTGACCAACATGTTCGCAAGTTACTGTCCTCTACTCGAATTGAATCGATCTGAGCCATAGTCTTGAATGCTTTTGCTAAATGCATTTTTCATAAAATTTTCTTCCTTCTCCTATTAAATATAGCTCCGTTTTCTTTTCAAAAAGGCATTTCCTATCGGAGAATGTCACCGTTAATGATCAAGCGATTCGCTCAGGTTAGGATGTCAACACACCGAGCAGTTTCTTCGATTGCGGTTTGAAATGTTGTATCAAACGAAGATTCGTAAAAAATCAACGACTCACTAAATGCTCAAGAAAGGCAGCGCCAGTTGTGCCCCCGTCACTTTGCTTTTTTCTATTAAAATTTGACACAAATCCTTTCGGATATTGTAAAATGTAACAATGTCGTATCGAGGCCGTGTATTTTTTCAAATCATTCCTATGACCATAAGAGACTCTTTTAGGAGAATGGGGAGGTGGGTTGAACTATGGAACAAAATCCCGATTATGAAGTTTTGAAACAAAAGGTCGCCGAACTGGAGAGAAAGGTGAAGGAATATGAGCGGAAAGAGGCTCGACAGAACCTCCAAGAGGTGACCAAACGTCTGGAAAAGATTGCCGAGATGGGGGATGACGGGATTATCGTTTTTGATGAGGACTATAGGGTTGAGTTTGCCAATACCATCGCCTCGGAGTTGACAGGGTATTCAAAAGGGAAACTGGTGGGGATGGATTTTCGGCAGCTTTTAAGCGAACAAGATATCGGTTATCTTGACCAGATGCATTCTCAAGTGGGGGCAGATGAGAGCAAACGGGTATGTACGGAGATGGAGGTCTTAACTGATAAAGGTCTGAAACGGTATGCCGAAGTCTGCATTACGATTGCGAAGAAGGAAAAGGGCGGTGTCCAAACGTATGCTTATTTAAGGGATATCACGGAAAGGAAGAGGATGGAGAGGACGATCCGAGAGGCCACAAAGCGGTTTGAGAAGATTGCCGAGATGGGAGATGATGGGATCATCGTTTTCGATGAGGATTCTCGGATCGAATTTGCCAATCAAATGGCCTCTGAGATTATGGGCTTTCCTAAAGACCAGATTCTTGGTCGAGAATTTTTCTCCCTCATCGGTAAACGGAATGAAGAGTTTTTGGAGGAGATGGTGATGCGGGGGGAAGGCATGGGTGAAAAGGTTTGTACGGAGATGTCCCTCCGCACGCCAAAGAATGAGATCAAGGAGATGGAAGTCTGTATCGCACCGACGCAATCAGAGGATGGGCGGATCAAGACCTATGCCTACGTCCGCGATATTACGGAGAGAAAGAAGTTTGAGAAGGATTTACGGGAATCCGAGGAGAAATATCGAAACCTCTTTGAAAGGGTGAGACACGGCCTCTACATCAGCTCAAAGGAAGGCAAGTTTTTAGATTGTAACCAAGCCATGTGGGGGTTACTGGGATACAAGGATAAGGAAGAGTTTCTGAAAATCGATATCGCGAAAGATCTCTATGTGAACCCTGAAGATCGGACAGCCTTTATGACCACAGTTGAAAAATTAGGATTCGTTAAAGATTATGAAGTGGAGTTTAAGAAGAAAAATGGCGAGAGGATCACGGTCCTTCTCACTGCCACCGCAAAAAGGGATGAAACGGGAACGACGATTGGATATGAAGGTATCAACATCGACATCTCCGACCGGAAGAAAATGGAAAGGGAATTGAAAGAGGCGAACGACTTCTTAATGAATCTCATCGAGAGTTCTGTAGATGGCATCATTGTCACCGACATGAAGGGGGATATCCTGATCTTCAATAGAGGGGCGGAAAATATCCTTGGTTACAACCGGGAGGAAGTGGTGGGAAAAATGAATATTCGAAACATCTATCCGCCCGGCGTCGCCAGAGAGGTGATGGAAAAACTGAAGAGCCCTGATTTTGGAGGAGTGGGAAAGTTGACCTCATTCCCTATTTTCCACCAAAGAAAGGACGGAGAACTGATCGAAGGAGATCTTTCAGCGTCTATCATCTATGATGAGAAAGGGCATGAGATCGCCAGCGTTGGCATTTTCAAAGACCTCAGGGAGAGATTGAGGATAGAGAGAGAACTCCAGAAGATGCAGGAAGCTCTTCTTCAATCTGAAAAGCTGGCTGCTATGGGAAGGCTCACCTCCCAAATCGCTCATGAATTGAATAATCCCATCTATGGCATTATGAATACCCTTGAGCTTCTCAAGACGGAAATCCCTCCAGAGAATAAGAGAAGGAGAATTTTAGAATTGTCCCTCTCAGAAATTCAGAGGCTTTCGGAGATGCTCCGGAACATGCTTAGTTTTTCAAAACCTGAAGAAGAAAAGCGAAGGCCCGTCAAAATAGATGGGCTCATTGAGGGAATCCTGTTGGTAATGGAAAAACAGATGAAAGAATCGAATATTCAGGTGGAGTTATCCTTTGATCCCGACATTCCAGAAATCATGGCCTCCACCAATCAAATGAGACAGGTATTGCTGAACATCTTCAAAAATGCTAAAGAGGCCATGCCAAAGGGAGGCACCCTCTTCGTCAGAACGAGCCAGGAGGATAATAGAGTCTTGATTCATATCCAAGATACAGGCATTGGAATTCCAGAAGCCATTAAGGATAAGATCTTTGATGCCTTTTTTACCACCAAACAGAAGGTAAAAGGAGTCGGGTTAGGACTCTCGGTCTGTTATGGAATTATTAGAGATCATGGTGGGGAAATCAAGGTAAAGAGCGAAGAGGGAAAAGGCACCACTTTCACCATAGGCTTACCAATTGAGAGTTCAAACCATGGCATAGAAAAATGAAGTAGGAAATAATTGAGAAATATTTTCAGCATTGGATCTTTCTTCCAGTCTGATTCTTACGTGAAAACAATAGACAATTCGTGCAGCAAAATCAATTATTTGCACAAAAGCAGCTCAGAGACAAACAATTTTATTGACAAACTATAAATTCTGTAGTATCTGTAAATGTAATAAATTCTGAAAAAGGAGAAAAAAATGGAAATTATGACAGTATCTCAAGCGAGTAAATACTGCAAGGTTTCTTCGAAAACGATCATTAACTGGATCGATGCAGGGTATATCAAGGCTTACAAAACGGTAGGAGGACATCGGAGGATTAAGAAAGAAGACTTGGATCAGTTCCTCAAAGAGAAGGGAATGCCTTTGCCAGAAGAAGCAAAGGCAGAGGAGAGGAAGAAAATTCTTGTCGTGGATGATGATAGGATCATCGTGGAGACCATCGTTCAAGCCCTTGAGGAAGATGAGTATGGATATGAGATGATCTCCGCTTCCGATGGTTTTGAGGCAGGTCTTCAGGTGAACCATTTCAAACCAGATCTTTTGATCTTGGATATTATGATGCCTGACATCAACGGATACGAAGTCTGTCAGAAGATTAAGTCTAATCCCGAAACGAAAGATACCAAGATCGTTGTGCTCTCCGCCTATCTCGACGATGACGCCTTCAAACAGATGAAAGAATATGGTGCAGATGCATGCTTCTCGAAACCACTTCCTTTAGAACAATTAAAATTCGAAGTAGCGAAATTACTGGGTCTGAAGAAGTGAGGAGTTTTGGAATACAACAAAAGTTATTTTATAATGAAAAGGAGAGGTCGATGAGTTTACAAGAAAATTTAAAGGGTAAGAGATTTATAGTTACTTCAGAGATTCAACCCCCTATCGGCACAGGTGTTCAAGACCTCATCCGGAATGTGGAGCGGATTCGAGGGAGAGTGGATGCCCTGACCGTCCCCGAGCTGAAGATCGAGGGATTGGTGACGGATGCGATGGGAACCTGTTGTGCCCTGAAAGAACAAAGATTTGATCCCATCCTTCAGACGACCTGTCGGGAGAAGAGCCGGATTGAGATTCAAGAACACCTCCTACGCGCCTCGGATATTGGGGTGGAGCATATTCTCACCTTCACCGAAGATTACCGCATCACCGGGGACAGCCTCCAGGAGATTATGTTCTTTCATGTGGATTCCGGAAAACTATATTCCGTCATCGAAAGCCTTCATCACGGGTGCGATATTTCAGGCAAGGAAATTCGTTCGAAGCCCAAATTCTTCGTAGGATCGGGCATCGACTCGAGTTGGGGAAAGAAGGTGCCTGATTTGGAGTTAAGAGAGATGGAGTCGTTGGCCGGGTTAGGGACTCAATATTTTCTCACCACCCCAATCTTTGATCTCGATTCCTTCCATGAATTTATGAAAAGGGTGGGACCGATAAAAATACCCGTCATCGCGGAAATCATTTTAATCAGAACCGCAGGGATGGGTCTCTTTCTCAACAAGCATGTCAAACCCGGGATGGTCCCCAACCATATCATTGAAAAGTTAGCCAAGGCTCCGGATAGAGAGAAGGCGAGCTTGGAGATTGTCAGTGATCTGGTGAAAGGGCTGAAGGACCTTTGCCAAGGGGTCCATTTTATTCCGATGGGAGCAGAAGCTCTCCTTCCAAAATATCTCGATGCGGCAAAACTTTGGTACTATTAAAATGTTAGGATTACAGAAAGTAGGGATGATTTAATTCGAAACTCTCATGCCGACGAGTCGACACAGAGGAAAATGAAATTTTGCATTGAATCCAGTAAGTTAGTCGGCTATT
>DATHCH010000186.1:0-47723 GCA_035319625.1 Thermodesulfobacteriota bacterium | reverse complement strand
TGATCTTACTCACAACAGCAATGTCCAAAGGAAGATGTAACTCTCTTGCGATTTCAACAGCGACAGCAATACCTCCAGCCGGAATGCCCATCACAATGGCATTGCTGTTCCGGTATTCCTCGAGCATGCCGGCGAGCACCTTGCCTGCTGAGGCCCTGTCCCGAAATACTCGGACTCGGTTACGTAGTTTCGAAAGGTTAAAGATTTTGGGGTTATCCATCTTTATGTTTCCCTGAACGCACCACCTAAAGGCATGGTCGGGAGTCACGCCTTAGAAAATTGTAAGAAAACACAATACCAAATTAACGGACTAATTATAAGAATTCCCTGTGGCGCAATTCTCCCTTCTCTTCGTTGTGGTAGGTTATCCTTTCAAGAAGACCAAAGATGATGGGCATTTTTATCAATCTTAGAAAAAAGAGAAAGTTGTTAGGTGATCCACCCTTTCAGAGTTGGTTTTAAATTTAATTGAAGTGTATGAAATTGGGAACGGGGTGTCAATGAGAATCGGGACGGCGGTTGCCTCTATATTTCCCCAAAATACTGGGATCTGACCGGTAAAATATGGAAATGAGTCCTAAGATCGCATTTTTGACCTCATATATCTCTCAAATGTGCGTTTATTAACCGTTTAACACACTTTTTTAAACGTCTTTTCCCGCTGGGCCATAGGAAATATTTGTTTGGGGTTATCAGTCCCGAATAAGGGCCTTAAAAGATGAATTTTACGTCTTAGGGGATTGGGATCTTTTTCATCAACACGGGGTTAATTGAGAATTAGGTATCAATTTTATCGTTGAGCCGTCCACTGCTCAAACTCAAAATGTAATTGTTCCATCGACTCTTTTGGCCTTACAGCTGTATTGTAAGCTCTGTACATTAGGTTTGGGGCTATCGGGTGGTCTGTGGCATGGATCATATGGTACATTATCCTGCCTCCTTCCTTTCGGTCGTATATCGGCCAAGGAATGACTGAAGCATATTTAAATTCGGACTTAACCCTATCACAAAAAAGATCCGCCCGCTTTGAGGATTTTATTTTCCTTAGGATTACCCAATCTCTTTCCCCCACCATGCGATCAGTATGTCTTTATCTCTACTCGCAGACATTGCTCTATCGAACCAACTTGCCGATAGGAAATAAAACAACTCTATTTTCATCCTTTCTTTTTTGTATGTCGCCAGCGTCCCGGCTCTCCAAATTTTTTAGATTGGATTCACCTCTCACCCTGTCCTCTCACCAAAATCACATCTACGCATAATAACGGAACACAAAACGTTTCGTTTTTTTGATGATGATTATAAAAATTTATTCCTTTATCCTTATGACTCGTCTTGGCAACACGTTGGAAACAGGGTTTTCTCGACTTGACTGGGACTCGATAAACCTTTTAAAATTAACGTACTTATCTTGAAATGGACAAACTGCCAAACCATTTCGGCTGGATGGAAGAGGTGCTGATCTAAGTTTCGTTAGGGGAGGTGAGCGCTTTTCTTTTTTTTGGGGTGAGACTATGAAAAATCGCCCGATTAAGGCCATATGGATCATCCTGCCAATCGTTCTTTTCTCTTTAGTCTCGTGTGCCTCGACTCAGCCAAAACAAAATGAGTCGAGGGATGCTAAGTTCTACAACAATCGAGGGACTACCTTCGGAGAAAAGGGACAGTATGATCAGGCGATCTCAGATTTCAATAACGCTATTGAGATAAATCCGAGATATATTAAGGCTTACAACAATCGAGGAATTGTCTATAGGCTTAGGGGACAATCAGACAAGGCGATTTCGGACTTCAATAAGGCTATTGAGATAAACCCGCTGGATGCGGAGGATTACAATAACCTGGCATGGCTCTTTGCAACGGCTAAAACGCCAGGTTTTCGTAATGGGAAAAAGGCTGTAGACCTTGCACTCAAAGCGTGTGAGCTGACGGATTGGAGAAACGGAGAATACGTGGACACGCTTGCGGCCGGTTATGCGAGAGCTGGAGACTTTGACAATGCGGTGAAGTGGCAGGAGAAGACTTTGGGATATCCCAAATTGGCCAGGCCGTCGGAGTTCCAGCAGCGACTTAATTATTATCGGGAGCATAAAGCTTGGCCGGCAGAATAGATTTGCGGATCATAGGTTCCCCGTAAAAGTCGCGGGACCTGTGACCGGCCGTGCCCCGCAAGCCCCGCCCTGTAGGCAGGGCTTCCCTTCCCTCAGATCCCCTTCAGCGGGGCATCAAATAGATTCTATCCTTACGGCAGACTCCTTTCTGGATTCGTATTCCTGAATTTCCCTAAGCTATGCGACATCCCGGATAGAAGTGAGACGCTCTGGTACCACCGCTGTCGATGGGTTATCCGGGGGTACTCAATTAGCGGAGTACAATTTCTACAGTAGAAGTTTGCTCCTGCTGACTCATCATCAACCCTCGTTTTAGGGGGAGCTATTCGGTAACATAAATTATGAGTGAACGACCCGTTTCGAATCATTCTTTCCGTAGCATTTTTTATGGGGCAATTCGTGCTTTCCATTGAGAGGTGTTATAATTTACTATTAGCTCACAAAAAGGAGGTTTCAATGAAGTTGGTTTCTATTGCCTTACTTTTAGTCCTTCTAAGCCTTTTCCCGCAATCGATATTTGCTGCTTCTGGGAACAAGGCCGGTCATCTTTTCGTTATTGAACGGAGTAAAAACAAGAACCTTGTTCAGTATGACATCCGTCTGGGGGAGAACAGTGTTCCTCCTGATTTGAGGCCTGTTAATGCTTACTGGATTTTGGAAAATGGCAGGCGTGAGGAACTTAATTCGATTGAGAGGAAGTATGCATATGGTATTGCTCGTCAAGAGAAACTCGACAAGGACAAGTTCAAAGTCATGCTGGCCGCTTTCAAGGGTCTTGAGATCATCGTTGAGAAATTAAACGATTCTTTTAAAGCTGTGGTCTCCATCCACGGCAGAGAGAGTATCCTCCAAAAAATCTACATAAAATCCGAAGAAACGCAGGCAGGGCTTCCCAGGGTTCTTTATGTCGAACTTTTCGGCCGAAGTAAGGAAACGGGCCTTCCCATCAGGGAACGAATTTCTGCCAGATAACTCGCAGGACGGGTCGCCGCCGAGGGTTCACTTCCTATCTCCTTCATCGTCCAGCTTCTCCTGAACGCCGGAAGACGGGGATCCGCCCATGGCTATAAAGGAGGTTGTCTTTCCGCCCCCTTCTAAGTTGGCGATAGTACGGATCCTCTTGTCAAATCCCTTCAAGTTGGTGAGTTTTTTCTCCAGGTCTTCGATTTTTGAAGAAAAGAGTTGGATGTGGGATTCCTGAATCTGCGCCTCCTGACGCAATTGATTCACGAGAAAGGTTTTTTTTCTGACCTGGATGTAATCACAAAAGAAGAACGTAATCGAGAGGATAAGAAAGGCGAGAAGATAGGCGCCAATTTTAAAACTTTCCTTTTTGATCCTCAGACGTCTGATCCCGAAGGTGGTATGGCCCAAAATAAGGATATTGTAATATTCTTTATCCATCATTTATCCCAAGACATTTTTCAGAACGCAATAATGAACCCCACTCCTTTCTCAAAAGAAGGGGATATCTTCACTTCTGGAAGCATGTGTGTGTTTTTCTGGCCAAAAGAAAAACGAAATCCCATAAATATTTCGTTGAATATTTCTTCCCTCTTCGATTGAAGAAGTTTAAGTGTTGATTGGATCTTCCCTTCTTCAAAATATTTTTCCCCTTCTGGATTTAGATACAGCTTTGGAACAGACTGACCGAAATTTGAATCTGGAGAATTGGTTTCGTTGGTTTCCCGTGAGCTTAAGAATCTATCTCTCCATGGATGCTGAAAAAACTCATAAGAAGAGATGACTCTGTGCAGAGAGTCTGATAAATGGAGCTTCTTCTCTTCTTCCAAGACTTTTAGAAAGTTGACGCGTAGCTTGGCTCTGCTGCCTGTGATCGTCCCATGATTTGTGACGGAATATGAAATCGTAGATTGAAATCTGGCTTTGAGTTTTTTCAAGGACGTAGCGGGTTCTTTTGCAGGTTCCATTCTTTTCAGCACGCCTGCTCTACTCTCATCCATTTTCATTATCGTGTCTTGATTAGCCGTGTTTTTCATTGATTTGACATCATCATCAGCCGCTGCTTGCTTGACTATTACAAATATGAAAAAAGTTAACAAAATTGAAATTATTTTAGGGGTCATTTTCCTTCCGTTTTCCAAAAATCCCTTGGACCCTATTGAAAATAAAGGGCTAATTCGTTCTTACAATTTTGAGGAAGAATCGAAAATGACAAATCACGGGGAAAAGTGCAATTAAAATGCCAAAAATTCTTCATTGTGATAATCGGCGAAATGGAATAAAATTGATCAGTTTAATTGAGAGAGCGGTCATCCATTTTGAAAAGAAAAGCGGAGTCAACGGTACTCATGAAGCAGTAGACACGGCGGAACTATCAGACAGAGCGGATGCGAAGAACAAACACTCCGGAGAGCCCGCCACACCAGGAAGGAGAGGTAGCATGGAGAAGAGAAGATCAAAATGTTCAAGAGTGTTTTTTGTTGTTGTTTTTGTGTCTCTCGCCATCTTTGTTCAGGATGCTCTTTCTCAATCACAGAAGAGTTTCTTATGGAAAGTCCAATCCAAAACGAGCACGGCTTATGTGTTAGGCTCATTACACCTTGCGACGAAGGATATCTATCCTCTCCATCAGAAAATCGAAAATGCTTTTGAGCAATCTGATTCCTTGGTGGTCGAGGCGAATGTGAACGACATCAAAAAGATCGATATCCAAAAATTAATGGAGCGGGCTATTTATCCAGATAATGATACACTGGAAAAACACATTTCCTCGGAGACGCTTGAATCACTCAAGAAAGAGACAGGCGAGCTTGGCATTCCTTTTGAACTCCTGAATAAACAAAAGCCATGGTTTCTGGCCATGACCCTCGTGTCGTTGGAGAGCATAAAATTGGGGTTAGACCCAAACCTCGGGATCGATCAGTATTTTCTTTCAAAAGCCGAAGGGAAGAAAAAAATATTGGAACTGGAAAGTATGGACTATCAGATCAGCCTCCTTTCCGGTTTTTCCGATAAAGAACAGGAGCTATTTCTCATCTATACTTTAAAGGATTTGCATATCATGGAGCAAGAAGTGAATCAATTGATCCAGGCATGGACCTCAGGAGATACAAAAAGCATGGAATCGCTCCTGGCGAGAAGCGTTTCGGAAGATAAAAGATTATCTACGATTTTTGAAAAGCTGATTTTCGAAAGAAATAGAAGGATGGTCTCCAAGATAGAAGATTTCTTGCAGACGAAGGGGACCTATTTTGTTATTGTGGGGGCTGGTCATCTTGTAGGGGACCAAGGGGTCATCGAACTCCTCAAAGGAAAGGGGTATCTCATTGAACAATTGTGAAAATGATAAGGCTTTTTAATCCCTGATCGGCTTATCTCTTCAATCTCACGGGATTTATTTTCAAAATATTTTTGTAGACAGCGGTGATAAATTTCTGTTATATAAAGGAAAATTTTCATTTTATTTCGGAGAGAAACGCATGTTCCATATCGCAGACCCTAGGGAAATAAGGGAAGGGAAATTAACGGATGTCTATTTTGTGAGGACGATGGAGGTCCTCAAGGCAAAGAAGATTGACAAATGGGTGAAAGCCGAATTCATTGCCAAACGGTTTCCTGAGGATTATGGATGGGGGGTATTGGCCGGAGTCGAAGAAGCGGCTTACCTTTTGAAAGACCTGAAAGTCAGTGTCAGAGCGATGAAAGAGGGGACGATCTTTCGGGCCTTTGAGCCCGTCATGGAGATTGAAGGGATGTACACGGATTTTGGCCTCTACGAAACCTCTCTTCTGGGGCTGATCTGCCAGGCCTCAGGCGTGGCCACGAAGGCTGCTCGCTGCAAAAAGGCAGCCGGGGAGCGCGGGGTGATCAGTTTTGGTGCGAGGCGGATCCATCCGGTGGTGGCCCCTATGGTGGAACGGAATGCCTTCATAGGGGGTTGTGATGGCGTTTCGGTCGTGAAGAATGCTGAGTTCATTGGCGAGGAACCCGCGGGCACCATGCCCCATGCCTTGATTCTGATCATGGGGGATACGGTGGAGGCCACCCGGGCTTTTGACGAAGTCATCCACCCGAAAGTGAGACGGGTTTCCCTCATCGACACCTTTAACGATGAGAAGATAGAAGCCATCCGAGTGGCTGAAGCGCTCGGAAAGAAACTTTTCGGGATTCGGCTTGACACCCCCAGTTCAAGGCGGGGAGATTTCCAGAAGATCATCGAGGAGATTCGGTGGGAGCTGAATTTAAGGGGATTCGGACGCATTCAAATCTATGTCAGCGGCGGGTTGGACGAGAAACGAATCCTCGCTCTCAATCCTGTGGTGGATGCCTATGGGGTGGGGACTTCGATCACCAATGCACGGGTGATCGATTTTGCCATGGACATCGTCGAGATCGATGGGAAGCCTCTCGCGAAGAGGGGGAAGATGTCGGGTTCGAAGAGTGTTTTACGGTGCTCGAAATGTTTTCAAGACAAAATGGCTCCGTTCAAGAAGAACCGAGGACGATCTATCCTGGGTGCGGATCGATGCTCATGTAGGGGCCGGTTTAAAGAACTTCTCATCCCGTTTATCCAAAACAGAAAGATCCTTTGGGACCTCCCCAAACCACAGGCCATACGAGAATATGTTCTTGAGCAACTTCCTCATTACGATCTTTAGGTACTGCCCGTATTTTAATCAGGACCTGTCCTGTCCGGAAATAGGAAAGAGAATATGAAGGAAGCCATGCTTTACAGTCCTTTAGAGGATGGGAAGGTGCAATGCTTCCTTTGCAACCATCGATGCGTCATCTCCCCTTCCAAAAGGGGGGTCTGCGGAGTGCGGGAGAACCGGGAAGGCAAGCTTTACACCCTCGTCTACGGTCGTGCGATCTCCCTGAATGTGGACCCCATCGAAAAGAAGCCCCTCTTTCACGTCTTTCCCGGCTCGAGCTCTTTCTCCGTCGCCGCCGTGGGATGCAATTTCCGATGCCTCCAATGTCAAAATCATGAGATCTCTCAGATGCCGAGGGATCGGGAGGGTCGGATCGAAGGGTCGGAGGTCTCTCCCTCTAAAATTGTTTCGTTAGCGAAGCAATACCAGTGCCGATCCATCTCCTATACCTACACGGAACCGACCATTTATTTCGAATATGCTTATGACACCGCTCGACAGGCCAGTCAGGAAGGAATTAAGAATGTTTTTGTCACCAATGGCTACATGACCGGGGAAGCCCTCAAGACGATCCAACCCTATTTGGATGCAGCGAATGTGGACTTGAAGAGTTTCAAGGAAAAATTTTATAAAGGAATCTGCGGAGCGACATTGAAACCGGTTCTGGAGAATCTAAAACAGATGAGACAGATGGGAATCTGGGTGGAAATCACCACCCTGGTCATTCCCACCCTGAATGACTCCGATCAGGAGTTCGGGGAAATCGCCCAATTCATTGTCTCCTTGGGGCCGGAGGTGCCCTGGCATATCTCGGCCTTCTATCCAAACTATAAAATGCTGGACCTCCCGAGGACGACTGCTTCGGCGCTTCATCGAGCGAGGGAGATTGGAATGAAAACAGGACTCCGGTATGTCTACTGTGGAAACGTCCCTGGTGACGAAGGCGAAGATACGTTCTGCCCTCATTGCGGCCGAAGGTTGATTGAGCGGATAGGATTTCGAGTAACCCGGAATGATGCGGTGAATGGAGTGTGCCGTCACTGCTATACAAAGATCGACGGAGTCTGGAAATAATTTTTCTCACGGGCATGGATTACGATTTTACAAAATGGAGCGGGATCAGAGTATCCATCGGAAGATGATCTGGACCATCGGGGGTGGCAAGGGAGGAAGCGGGAAGAGTTTTATCACCGCCAACATGGGTGTCTGCCTCTCCAAACTGGGTGTCCGGGTTGTCCTCATCGATGCTGATTTAGGAGGAGCAAACCTCCATACCTTTCTCGGGATTTCCCCTCCCGCCCTCTCCCTTTCTGACTTCATCAAAAGGAGGGTTCCCCATCTCCGAGACGTGCTCATCCCAACAGCCGTTCCCAACCTTCAACTGTTGACCGGCGCACAGGATCTCCTGAATGCCTTGGATGCGAAGAGCGTTCAGAAGCGGAAACTGGTCCGCTCCATCCAAAGTCTGGATAGCGACACGATCCTGGTGGATCTGGGAGGGGGGAATTCGCTGAGCGTTTTGGACTTCTTCTTGATGTCTGATGGAGGGATTTTGGTGGTCACCCCTGAACCCACTTCCATCGAAAATACGTATCGGTTTCTCAAGAGCGCTTTCTATCGGAGGCTTAAACAATCGGTTTGTTCCTCGTCGGTTAAGGCCCTCATCGATGACGCCCTGGATCGAAAGAATGAGATGGGAATTCAAAACCCCCATGACCTCATCAGAGCGGTGAGGCAGATGGACGAGGGGGATGCCCAAAGGGTTGTCGAGGAAGTGAAGACGTTTCGTCCGAATCTGATTCTGAATCAAGTCCGGTTAAAGAAAGATATTGAGATCGGTTTTTCAATTCGGAGTGCCTGCCTGAAATATTTTGGAATCCGCCTCCACTATTTGGGGTACGTCGTCTACGATCAGGAGGTGAGTCATTCCATCCGACGAAAGAGGCCTCTGGTTTTGGAAAATTCCGTGTCCAGGGCTGCCCAATGCGTGATGGAGATCGCCTCCAAATTAGCCAGTAGTCATTCCATGGCCAATCGAGATTAAAGGGCACGGGTATGAAGGACATTAGAGACCAGACTTATTATGAGATCTTGGAGATCAGCCCGACCGCTACGTCCAAAGAGATCCAGAGGGCTTATGAACATGCCAAAGAGACTTTTCATGCCGATTCCGTGGCTGTCTATTCTCTTTTTTCCGAAGAAGAGGTGAAAGGAATAGAAGAGGCCGTTGAAGAGGCCTATCGGGTTCTAATGGATGAGACCTTGCGGAGGGATTATAACCAGTCGCATCTCCAGATGCCTCCAATGGCTGAGGGACAGCCAACGGAGACCTGTTCTGAAGCCCAAGGGATTCCCGGAGAAGAAAAGCCCCCCCTTTCTTTTACAGGCCTTTCGTTCAATGCCGAGGAGCGGCCCTATCGTGGGAAGACATTGAAGCAGATCCGAGAAGGAATGGGAATTGAACTCCAGACCATCTCCGAGGAGATGAAGATCAATACAAAGACCTTGGAGTGGATCGAAGAGGAAGCCTTTGAGAAACTTCCGGCCCTGGTTTATCTCAAGGGTTTCTTAAAGAGTTATGCCCGATCCCTCGGGTTGGATCCGCCCAAGGTCGTTGAAGAATACATCCGATCCAAGGAAGAATCTAAAAAGAAATAGTCCCATCGCTCCACTTATATCTCAAATCCTTGGCAGATTTGATGCTCGAGATGTCAAATGTCGCACGAAGTGATAAACCGAATGTGAATCAAGTTCAAATGCCAAATCAAATCCAAAGCTCAAAAATTACAAACTGCTAATTTTGAACTTTGGCATTCTTTTGACCATTGGATTTTTGGAGTTCTACGGTTTTTCTGAGGTGAGGTTTGCCACTTGGGTAGCTAAGTGACGAGCC
The DNA here is from genome assembly GCA_035319625.1 of Thermodesulfobacteriota bacterium. Classification (GTDB taxonomy): domain Bacteria; phylum Desulfobacterota; class BSN033; order BSN033; family UBA1163; genus UBA1163. The sequence continues at coordinate 38,103 of DATHCH010000186.1, read as the reverse complement.
ATGGTGCTATTAAACCCGGCCATCCTTTCTCGAATCTTACCTTCCTTATCGATGAGAAAAGTTGCTGGGATGCCGGTCACCCGGTATCTCCTGACCACATCTTCCGGCGCGGTCACGACGGGGTAGGGGATATCCATGGACGTGATAAAGCGCCGAACGACCTCTCCATCGCCTTTATCAACGTTCATTCCAACCAACTCAAATCCACTTTCTCGATAGTCCTTATAGAGCTGAACGAGATGGGGGACGGATTCTTTGCAGGGTCCACACCAGGTAGCCCAAAAGTCAAGAAGAACAACTTTCCCTTTAAGCTGGGAAAGGGTGATCTCCTTCCCGTCTAGAGTCTTGAGGGTGAAGTCGGGGGCTAAGCCCGCCTCGTTCTCTTTTTTGGCACAGTGGGTGAGAAGGAATAGCCATACCAGACAGAGGCTAAGGATGATGAGCCATCTGAGAAGTGATTGTTTCATGTCAGAAATGGCATTTGGATTTTGGTTAGCACTATAAGGCTTTTTCAATCATAGCCTTCAAGCGCGCCTTCGGCACCGCGCCGACAATTTGATCGAGAATCTTTCCGCTTTTGAAGAGAATCAGGGTAGGGATTCCCCTCACCCCATATTGACTCGGGGTAGCAGGACTTTCATCCACATTGAGCTTGGTCACCTTGATCTTACCCAGAAACTCTTTCGCTAACTCCTCAACGATGGGACTGATGCTACGACAGGGCCCGCACCAGGTGGCCCAAAAATCGACCAGCACCGGAAGATCCGCGTTGAGCACCTCAGAGGCAAAACTCTTATCATCGACATGAACCAGACTCGACTCATTTGCCATTTTCTGCTCCCCTGCTTTGTGTATTCCTCCAACTTTCTTATAACCTTAAAATCTAAAATCTGCAATTCAAAATTCCTTACAGCTTCCTTTCCAATACGTAATCGGCCAGGGTGCAAAGGGCTTCTTTCTCCTTCGAATGGGGAAAGAGACGGAGGGAATCCTTCGCCTTTTCCACGTACGCTTTGGCTTTCTCCCAGGTATAATGGACCCCGCGATACCGCTCGATGATTTCCGCGACGCGAACGAAGGCTCTCTTTGTGATCGGGTGGGAATTTACAGTCTCATGGATAAACGTTCTCTCGTTCCCATCACACCTCCTCAACGTAAAGATCAGCGGAAGAGTGACCTTGCCCTCCTGAAGGTCGATGCCGATCTTTTTCCCGGATTTATTGGAGGTGTAATCGAGATTATCGTCGATCAATTGGAAGGCGATCCCCACATCCATCCCAAACTTCGCCAGGGCAGCCTCTTTTCCTTCCGAGACATTTCCGAGGATGGCGCCAATCTGTGTGGCCGCTGACATAAGATGACCGGTTTTACGGGCGATGATGGAGAGGTAAGTCTCCTCCGTCAGAGAAAGGTCATTGGTTTTAACCAACTCTTCCAGCTCTCCCTCCGCGATCAAGGTGGTCGCCGCGGAAATGGTATGCAGAATCTTCCAATTGCCGCTTTCCACCATCCGTGTGAAACATTTCGTGAAGAGGAAGTCTCCGACGAGAACGCATGCCTCATTACCCCATTTGGCGTTGGCAGATTCAACGCCTCTCCGCAACTTGGCGTTGTCCACGACATCATCGTGGAGTAGGGTGGCAGTATGAATAAATTCGATGAGGCTCGCCATGGGGATATGATTTTCTCCAGAATAGCCGCATAATTTCGCTGAAAGCAATAAGAGCTTTGCCCGAAATCGTTTGCCGCCGCTTTGAAGGAGATGTTCCCCGATAGCAGAGATAATGGGAACATCGGATCTTAAGTTCTTTTGAAACTCGTGATCCACTTTTCTTAAGTCCTCCTCCATCCCTTCCAGGACCCCCTCCGCCATAGGAGAGGTTTTCTCTTCAAAAAGGGGAGGCAACGTGATCAATCCGCTCATATTAAAAATTATTATCCTATCCAGAGGACATTGTCAAAATGTTTTATCTCCCCGATCAGAGGGCAAGCTCTTCCCCTGGTCAGACTCGTGAAGAATTAGGGGATTCATGATCTTTAATTCGACACCACTGGTTTTAACGGATTCGGTGAGGATGAGTTTTGCTTCTCCTTCGATACGGGGATGAACAAACTGCAATCGCTTTGGCTCTAACTTTCCCTCTCTCAGGGCGACGAATAGATCGACGGTTCTCAAAGCCGGAAAAATCAAGTAGCACCTCCCCTGAGGGGGAAGAAGGTAGGAGGCGATGACGATCAGGTCCTCCAGCGTTCCTTTGATCTCGTGGCGTGCGACCGCCTTTTCAACCGAAGGGTTGATTCTCCCGGACCGATATCTTCGGTAAGGTGGGTTCGAAAGAACGACATCGAAAGAACCTGGCGGGAAGGTCCCTCTTAACTTTCTGAAATCCTGCCTGAGAATCGATATCCGGCCGTCAAGATGATTCAAGACCACATTTTTTCGGGCGCACTCGGCTAACCCCTTTTGAATTTCAACGCCCACAAAAGAAAGGGCTTTTGTGGTATGTGATAATAACAGCGGCAAGATTCCGCAGCCCGTGCCCAGATCGATGGCTCTTTCATTCTTGCGAATCCTGACGAATTGGCTGAGGAGAATGGCATCGAGAGAAAATCGGTACCCTTTTTTCTTCTGAAGAACATGGAGCTTTCCATTCAAGAAGGTATCTAATGTTTCATCGGGTGAAGAGAGAAGGTTCATGGGTGAACAAGCGAGGCCGAAGCGTTGACTTTTTTTACCACGGGGAGACTTTGTCTGTCAATGGGGGTTTTCTTCCAGGGCTAAAATGTGTTCAAAAATATAAGAAAGTTGCACAAAAATTATCCACCCCGCAACAGCAGGGCGAATGAATATTTTTTTCAATTTCCAAGAATCTCTAATACTATCAGCTAATTAAAAAGAATAGTGTGAGGTTTGGTATAGATATTGCTTCGATATTTTCCTTGACAAAATAATGTTAAGGGGCTAATTTCTAACTAAATTTTGTTTTTACGAATCTTATAAAACCGTTTTGAAAAAAGAGGAGGTATTTATGAGAAGATTCTTTGGTTTCTTTTTAGCCATGATTTTGGTGCTCTCCTTCTGTTTTGTTCTTTCAGGATTGACACAAGAAACAAAGGAAACCGAAGGGGTTTATACCATCAAAAAAGGGGATACGCTCTGGGATATCTCCGCTAAATTTCTGAAAGACCCCTTTCTTTGGCCGAAATTATGGGAGAGAAATCCTTATATTACCAACCCTCATTGGATCTATCCGGGAAACCCCATCCAACTGACCGCGGTTGAGCCGCCAAAGAAAGAGGCAGCTAAGGAGGAATCCAAGAAGGTCGTCAAGGAGAAGCCAAAAGAGGTCGAAGAGAAACCCAAAGAGGCGGTGAAAGAGCAAGAGGTCAAGAAGGCAGAGCCAGCTCCGGTAGAAAAGAAACCAGAAACAGTTGCAGAACAAAAGCCTGCTCCGCCGGAGATGAAGCCCGTCCCGTTGGAAGAAGAAGCTGCTGCGGAGGAAGAAGAAGCTATACCGGAGGAGAAACCTGTCAAGGCGGAGAAAAAACGCGTTTACTTCCGGGAAATTCGGTCCGCCGGGTTTATGAGCGACATTGAATATCGGGGAATCGGGATTGTTTTAGAGAGCAAGGAAGGCAAGAGCCTTATGGCGGAAGGAGATATTATCTACCTGACTTTCAGAACCTCAGAACCTATCTCGATCGGAGATAAATATACGGTCTTTCGTGCTGCGGATGAGATAGAACATCCCGTTACCGAAAAAAGGATCGGAAGAAAGTATAACATCATAGGAAATATCCAACTCATTGACCAATATGGCAGTTTCTTTACAGCGAAAGTCATTGAATCCTATGACGCCATTATGCCAGGGGATTATATCCAACCCTATTCGAAAGAAAAAATGGAAGGTGTCGTAGAAAAATAGCACAAACGCGTTAAATCGTTATCGTCGTAACCAAAGTCCAAGCACCCATCACCAGATAAGCAGCATCTATTTGGGATTTGGTGACCGGAATTTTCATCTGGGCTTCGGAGATCTCCTTTCATCTCCCGAGCCTTTTTTTATTCGCCTTCGCAGTAGGCCATGTAAGTGCTACCGCGGAGGCCGCCTCCCGACGGATAATCCGGCGAAGCTCTTCAGCGCCCTGGGGCGGAGGCGCGTATTCCATCACCGTGGTGTTACGGGCTTGCCCGTGTGGCTTTATCACCCGTCCCAGCTTCAGTCAACAAGGCATTCTCTCATCTGAGGATCTTTATGGCGGAAGATATTTTTTACTGGTTGGCCTTAAGCCTTACCTCTGGGGTGGGGAGCATTCTCATCAAACGGCTCCTGGATGAGTTTAAAACTCCAGAAGCTGTTTTCCACGCTCCGCTGAAAGAATTACTAAAAATTGAGGGGTTGGGGGAAAAGGGAGCCGGTGAAATCCGAAAAGGCCCATCGGAGAAAGCCGTCAAAAGAGAGTTGTCTCTGTTGGAGAAGACGGGAGGAAAAATTGTCACTTTGAGGGACGATGACTATCCGAAGCGTTTAAAGGATATCTACGATCCTCCTGCGCTGCTTTATCTCAGGGGAGAATTAAAAAAAGAGGATGAATTGGGCGTGGCCATTGTCGGGAGCCGAAAAACGTCCGCCTATGGGAGAGAGATCACGCAAAGGATAGGAGAGGATCTTGCCGGTCATGGAGTAACCGTTGTCAGCGGAATGGCAAGGGGCATCGATTCAGTGGCCCACAAGGGAGCGCTCCAAGGAGGGGGGAGAACGATTGCGGTGCTCGGTTGTGGCATCGATGTGATCTATCCTTCCGAGAATCGAAATCTCTTCCATCAGATCATCGAACGAGGGGCTGTCCTTTCTGAATTTCCGATGGGTTCTCCTCCCGAGGCGGGACATTTTCCAAGAAGGAATCGGATCATCAGCGGTCTCTGCATGGGCGTAGTGATCGTCCAGGCCAGCGCGGAGAGCGGCTCCCTGATCACGGCGGGCTATGCGTTGGAGCAGGGGAGAGAGGTCTTCGCCGTTCCGGGGAATGTCGGAGCCGAGGGCAGTCGTGGCACGAATCAGTTGATCAAAGAAGGGGCAAAGCTGGTGGAGTCTAGTGAAGACATTCTTGAAGAAATTTTGCCCCAATGGAGAAGGGAAGGGGAGACGATCCGAAAGGCAGAGACGGCGGCCCCCAGCCTCACGGAAGCAGAAAAGATTCTCTATGGGCTTTTAAGCGAGACCCCATTGCATATCGATGCCATCATACGGGAGAGCCATTTGGATCCGGGAAGCGTCTCCAGTCTCCTTCTGAATTTGGAGCTAAAAGGATTGATCTCTCAGTGGCCGGGCAAATGTTTCAGTAAGAAGATGTGAAAAAAAGAAAATTATCAGTTATTAGATGAGAATAGGGAATTTAGAAGAAAGGGCTGACAATTCGATGTCAAAAGGTTTGCTTGTTGTCGAATCCCCTGCAAAGGTAAAAACTCTTCAGAAGTTTTTAGGGGCTGATTACGTCATTAAGGCGTCGGTGGGACATATCAAAGACCTCCCGGAGGGCGAGCTGGGAGTGGATCTTCAAAAAGATTTTCAACCCGGGTATGTCACGATCCCCGGGAAAGGGAAGGTCATTCGCGAATTGAAGAAGGCGAGCAAGGGTGTGAAGAATATCTACCTCGGGCCAGATCCGGATCGCGAGGGAGAGGCTATCGCCTGGCACATTGCCGAAGAGATTGGAAACGGGGACAAGAATATTTACCGAGTTCTCTTCAATGAAATAACCCAAAAGGCTGTCTTGGATGCCATTCATCACCCCGGGAAGCTGCAGCAGTCCAAGTATGAAGCCCAGCAGGCGAGGCGAATCTTGGATCGCTTGGTCGGCTATCAGGTGAGTCCGATCCTTTGGGAGAAGGTCCGGAGAGGTCTGAGTGCGGGTCGGGTTCAATCCGTTGCTGTTCGAATCGTCTGTGATAGGGAAAGGGAGATCCAGGATTTCGTCTCCCAAGAATATTGGAGCCTTACCGCAACGCTCAAGGGTCAAAGTTCCTCCGTCTCCTTTGACGCGAAATTGACGAAATGGAAGGGGAAGAAGGTAAAGATGGCCAACGAGGCTGAAGCCATGGCCATTCGGAAGACTTTAGAGAGTGTCCCTTATTCTGTTTCAAAGATTGTTCAGCTAGAAAAACAACGCCATCCCTTTCCTCCTTTCATTACCAGCCGGCTCCAGCAAGAAGCCTATCGGAAGCTCTCCTTGCCCGCCAAGAAGACGATGTGGATCGCCCAGAAGTTATACGAAGGTGTGGACCTCGGTCCGCTCGGGACCGTTGCGTTGATTACTTATATGAGGACCGACTCGGTGAGGGTATCTACGGAAGCCATTCAAAAGGTCAGGGGATGGATCAAAGAGCGGTTCGGGGATGCTTATCTTCCTCCCAAACCGAATGTCTATAAAAGCCGCAGGGGAGCCCAGGAGGCCCACGAGGCGATCCGGCCCACCTCGATTGAAATGGAACCTGAAAGGGTGAAGCCTTATTTGGACAAAGATCAATGGGCGCTCTATAAGTTGATTTGGGACCGGTTCGTGGCTTCTCAGATGCCTTCCGCAGACTTTCTCCAGACGACCGTCGAGATCAAAGCAAATGACGCCGTGTTTACAGCCGTCGGCACGGTTCCTGTTTTTCAGGGTTTCATGATCCTCTACATGGAAGGAGAGGATAACCAGGAGAACGGCAATGGCGAGAAGAAACTTCCGCCACTTACGGAAGGGGAAGTTCTTGAGCTATTAGCCCTGACACCCAGACAGCATTTTACACAACCGCCCTACCGATTCTCCGAGGCGACATTGATCAAGGAGTTGGAAGAGAAGGGCATCGGAAGACCTTCGACGTATGCCACCATTTTGGCTACCATCAAAGAAAAGGAGTACGTTCGTTTAGAAAAAGGGAAATTCTTCCCCACGGAATTGGGGTGCCTGGTGAATGACCTCCTCGTCGTCAATTTTCCAGATATTTTTGACGTCGAATTTACGGCGCAGATGGAAGAAAATCTGGATCAGATCGAAGAGGGTGAAAAGGATTGGGTGGAGACGCTGAAAGAGTTCTATCTTCCTTTCGAGAAGGACCTGGCGATGGCCAAGATCTCGATGCGGGATGTGAAGCGAGAACTCATTCCAACGGACATCGTCTGTGAACGATGTGGTTCAAAGATGGTGAAGCGCTGGGGCAAGAGAGGCTATTTCTTGGCCTGCTCAACTTATCCTAAATGTACCTATACGAGAGAAGTGGAAGAGAACGGAGAGAATCAAGTGGAGACCGAAGCGAAGTGTGAGAAGTGCGGAAGCGCGATGGTCATCAAGAACGGAAAGTTCGGAAGGTTCCTCGCTTGCTCCAATTACCCGACGTGCAAATCCACCCGATCCCTGGATACGGGAGTCCGGTGCCCACAGGAAGGGTGTGATGGAATGATTGTCGAAAGAAGGACCCACAAGGGAAGAACTTTTTACAGCTGTTCCAACTACCCCAATTGTACCTACGCGCTATGGGATAAACCCGTTCCGGAGAAATGCCCTCAGTGCGGTTTTCCATTCCTGGTGGAGAAACAAGGGAAAGGCGGGATTACCAAGCGATGCCCCCAGAAAGATTGTGGTTATCGCACTTCAGAATAAACCTGTCGTGTCCTAACCCACCTCCACCCTACCCCTCCCCCCTGAAGGGGAGGGTAAAGTGGGAAGACCTCCTCCCCTTTGGATGCCTATCTCCCCCCTTCAAGGGGGAGGTCAGGAGGGGGATGGGGACATTTGACATTGCCTCATCCCCGGTATCTTCTCCTGCCCCCGAGGATTTTCTTTTTTGTAAACCGGTGCTGCATCACCTGAAAAGGAAAATAGCCGATTCGGTTGATCAAGGTGGCTGAATATTTCCAGTGGAATCGTCTCCAAATGGAAGGAAAGGAATAAAACTCCTCCCAGGCCTTTTTCCAGCCCTGCCGGAGGGCCTCGGCAGTCATTTTCATCGGAAGGAAATGGGGAGCGGAGTCCTCCGGTTTTTCCAGTAACCACCACTGATCCTGAACCAAGCGTCCCTCATTTTTAACTCTACAGTAAAAGGCCGTTTCTGGGTAAGGAGTGAGAATCATAAAGACCGCAGAGAAGAGTTTGGTTTGAATGGCGAAAGAGACCGTCTCTTCAAATACCGAAGGGTCATCCTCATCAAACCCAAAGATGAAAGCGCCGCAGATGGCAATTCCAAATCGATGGAGGGATTCAATGATTTCACGGTACTCCAATGGATCATTCTGAAATTTTTGGGATCTCACCAGGTTTTTCTTGGAAAGAGATTCGAAACCGATGAAGAGGCTGATACACCCGCTCTTGGCCAGCAATTCGACATTTTCGACCTTTCTCAGCCCCGATAAGGAGGCCTAGCCGAACCATTTCTTCTTAAGAGGGACTAACGCTTTGAGCAGCTCTTTTGAGTAGGCAGGGTTTCCGATAATGTTGTCATCGCTGAACATCATCCAGCGATGAGGGAGACGGCAAACCTCATCGACGACATCGGAGATGGGTCTGAACCGATGAGCTTCTCCAAAAAATTTCTGGACGGTACAGAATTCGCATCGGAAAGGACATCCCCGTGACACCTGCACCACATCCAGAGGAAGATACCCGCTCCTGGGGAGAATATCTCGCCGGGGCCTTGGCATTCTCGACAAATCTGTGTACCCTACCTGCCGGTAAAAGGGCTTGAGATTTCCCATTCTCGCGTCCTCGACCAAATGAGGCCAGACTTCCTCAGCCTCTCCGAAGACAACGGAGTCGGCATGTTCTTTAGCTTCCTCCGGAACGGCGGTAGGATGAATTCCGCCGAGAACGACGGGTATTCCCTTTCTCCGATAAGCGTCCGCGATGTCATACGCCCTCATGGCTGTTTTAGTTAAAACCGTGATGCCGACCAGATCGACCTCCTTTAGATCCTTGTCCAAATGGATTGGAGTTAAGAGGTCATCGGTGAAAGAAATTTCCACATCCGTTGGAGATAGACCGGCCAGGATAGGAAGGGCAAGGTTAGGGACGCGAGCATTTTCCTCAACCGCCGGCACGATCAATTCGATCTTCATAAAAAATAATCGTAACAACCTTTTAAAGGAATTGTCAAAGGCGTGAGAAGTAAGTTGTATTGAATCAGCAGACGGGTGCGTCCAAACTTTTACCAAACTGTGCCTTGCGACGTCTTATGAGTCAGATGCTGCCATTTACTAATTCTCGTCGACGAGCCTCGGTGCATTGGCTAACATGCCCTCATACAGAATATTATGAGTTATTCCACAAAACCCGGGAAAAGATAAAACAGGAGGGGTTGTTGAATGTTGAAGCCTGGCCCCTTTGCCTGACTTAGAAATACCCAAGGCTGAGGATTTCACCTACAAGTCCTCAGCCTGCGCGATTACCTGGCGTTGAGGATTACTGGTAGAAATCAGCTATCCGGATTTTTGCGCTGTTGGGATGAGACAGGCAGGGATTTTCCAATCTCCAATTTTATTTTATCTCATAATATATCCCAGCAGGTATTTTCTTCTCTCCGGTCTTTGCAAGGATCATTACCTGGTACTTTCCTTTTTCCGGTAGGTTGAAAAAAGCATCGTAGCTCTTCATCATATCTTCATATTTTAAGGTTTTGATCTGATCTTTTCCTTTAGGATCGATCACCTTCATATTGATTTGGGCATCCATAATCTCTTTTTGAGTTTTTTCGTCCTTCAATGTCACTGTAATATTGTGGGTAGTCCCAGGGTCAATATCCTCTTTCATCTTCATGTCTTTAAGCATTTTCTTATGCTCATCATTGACCATAATCTGAAAGGTGACCTTAACTCCTTCAACAAGAACCTCCCTGGTATCCATCTTCATTGGCGTCCCCATGACCATTCCTCCGTGTGAATGCTGTGCCGAAGGTACCGATACAAACATAAACAAACAAAAAACAAATACACCGACAACCGAAATCACTCTTTTCATCGCATAAACCTCCTTTAAGAAATTTTAACGAACCTATTCAAGCCATGCAGGGTCAGCCTTGGTCTCTGCTGCCTCCTTGGAAAGTTTCTCCAGCATTTCAGTTCCTTCCTTTAATCCTCCCTTCTATGGGCGTACCTTTTTGCTCCACCAGTCTCATCTCGGCCGTAAATATCCTTCTTGCTGATCCACTGGGGAAATGTTTCCATATCTTCATATGTCTTCCCCCTCACCCCAACTTATTCTACCATTGAGAGGGATTCAATTTCCCTTTCCGCCCTCGAAGGGAGGGGAGGATAACACCTGGACTACGTTGGGCTGCCACCTGCTCGGACTAATTGCTTCTTTAACCCAAAATTCCATTTCCAGATGGCGTAGATGGCAGGATAAACACATAATTCCATAACAAATGATGTGAAGATCCCGCCGATCATCGGGGCGGCAATCCGCTTCATGGTATCGGCGCCGCTGCCCACTGACCACATGATTGGAACGAGGCCCATAAACATCACGCCCACTGTCATCACCTTAGGTCGAAGTCGCTTCACTGCACCTTCGACAATCGCCTCCCGGAGATCATTCCAATTCCTCATCCTCCCTTTTGCTTGGGCCTCGGAGAAGGCCAGATCAAGGTAGAGGAGCATGAACATACCGGTTTCTGCATCAACACCCATTAAAGCGATCAAACCCACCCAGACCGCGATACTCGTGTTGTACCCGAGCCAGTAGAGAAACCAGATCGCCCCAACTGCCGAGAAGGGAACAGCGAGGAGGATGACGATCGTCTTGGTGATCGACCGGGTGTTGAAATAGAGGAGCAGAAAGATCAGGAAAATAGTGATAGGTACGACCATAAAGAGACGTTCTTTGACGCGCTCCATGAACTCAAACTGGCCGCTCCAGATGAGCTGGTATCCCGCTGGAAGCTGTAGATTTGCCTTGATGATTTTCTTCGCATCTGCCACATAGCTGCCAATATCGCGTTTCGAGGTGTCGAGATCAATAAATACATAACCGGAGAGCCGTCCGTTCTCGTCGCGGATCATACCAGGGCCTGTCTTCATAGAGATTTCAGCTATCTCAGTGATGGGCACATGAGTCACCCCTGAGCCCGCTGTTCCTCCTGATCCACCCATCCCACCGCTCATGCCTCCTGCTGGATTTGGACCACCCAGCCGGACAGGGACAAGAACCCTCCTGAGTTTCTCTATATCATCCCGAAGCTCCCTGAAATATCGGACGTTAACCGGATACCGTTCTCTGCCCTCGATGGTGGTCGTAACGTTTTCACCCCCTATTGCCGACATCACAATGCTGTTGGCCTGATCGACGGTGAGGCCATAGCGGGCTAGTTCTGGACGTTTGAGCGTAAAGTCGAGGAAGTAGCCACCGGCAGTACGTTCAGCAAAAACGCTTTTTGTGCCTGGCACATCCTTCAATAGCATCTCAATGTGCTCACCTAACTGCTGAACCTTTTCCAGGTCTGCTCCCATGATTTTGATCCCGATCGGCGTTCTCACGCCTGTCGAAAGCATGTCGATACGGGCTTTGATAGGATAGGTCCAGCTGTTGGTGACCCCTGGGAATCTCATTTTTTCGTCAAGGCCGCCCGGACCATAAATCAACTCTTCAGGGGTTTTACGATCTCGCCAGAATCTGCCGAGGATTTTTCTCAGCCATTCCGGTGCCCAAGAAGAATACCATCGAGCTTTGACCGGCCATTCTGATTCTGGTTTGAGAAGGATCACCGTCTCCATCATCGAAAAAGGAGCCGGATCGGTCGCTGTTTCTGCCCGTCCCGCCTTTCCAAAGACAAGATTGACTTCGGAGGAAGTTTTTAATACCTTGTCTTGAACTTGGAGTAATTTTTGTGCTTCCGTGACAGAGATGCCTGGTAAGGCCATCGGCATATAGAGCAGATCGCCCTCAAAAAGAGGCGGCATAAACTCGGACCCGAGCTTTTTGAAGATAGGAACCGTTCCAAACACGATAAGTGCTGCCACAACCACAGTGACCCATCTGTGCCTCAGCACAAACTCACAGACCGGATGGTAGATCTTCATCAAGGGCCGGCTGATGGGATGGGTCTCTTCGCTGTGGATCTTCCCGACCAGTAATGTATTGACGATCCGGCACAGGAATTTGGGCTTAAACTTGTAAAAGTCCATGTGGGTAAAAAGCAATCGGATGGCAGGATCAAGAGTGATGGCCAGGGTAGCAGCAATGGCCATGCAGAAATTTTTTGTAAAAGCAAGTGGTTTAAAGAGGCGGCCCTCCATCCCCGCCAGTGTAAAGACAGGCATGAACGATACCGCGATGACCAAAAGAGCAAAAAAGCTCGGTCCGCCCACTTCCTTCACGGCGCTAATTACTACGTCTTTATAACTACCAGGACGGCCCACAGTGTCCCAGCGTTCGAGCTTCTTATGTGTCTGCTCAACGACGACGATGGCTGCGTCCACCATGGCACCGATCGCAATAGCAATTCCGCCGAGGCTCATGATGTTGGCGGTCAGGTCCATAAGATACATCGGGATGAAGGAGAGGATGATGGTAATAGGAATCGTAATCATGGGAACGATGGCAGACGGGATATGCCAGAGGAAGATCATGATCACAATGCTGACAATGATGAGTTCCTCAACCAGCGTATCTTTGAGGGTCGCAATGGCACGATCAATCAACTCACCCCGATCATAGGTAGTGACGATTTCCACTCCGGGTGGAAGTGAGGGCTTCATCTCTTCCAGCTTGGCACGGACCCTGTCGATTACCTTCAGCGCATTTTCTCCGAAACGCATGATGACGATACCGCCCACGACTTCGCCTTCGCCGTTGAGTTCGGCAACGCCCCGTCGGATATCGGGACCCAGCGTCACCATGCCAAGATCTTTAACCAGGATTGGGGTGCCGCCAAGCTTGCTGGTGCCCACCACGATGTTGTCAACATCAGAGACTTTCTTAATATAACCAATGCCTCGAACCATATATTCGAGCCCGGAGAATTCGACCAATCTTCCGCCGACATCGTTGTTACCTGCCCGCACCGCTTCGATCACTCGATCAATTGAAATGTTGTAAGCCACCAATTTATTGGGGTCCACATTCACCTGATACTGCTTGACAAATCCCCCGATGGGTGCTACCTCGGCCACCCCCGGCACCGCTTGCAACGCATACCGAAGATGCCAATCTTGAAAAGACCGTAGCTGGGAGAGATCGTTCTTACCTGTCTTGTCGACGAGGGCGTACTGGAACACCCACCCAATGGCTGTCTCGTCGCGAGCCAGTTCGACGTTGACCCCCTGCGGGAGGCGGGGCAGGATGTTGCTTAAATACTCGAGCGTCCGGGAGCGGGCCCAATAGATATCTGTCCCATCTTCAAAGATCACATAAACATAAGAAAAACCAAAATCCGAGAAACCCCGAATGTCCTTGACTTTTGGAACACCCAGTAAAGCAGAAATAATCGGATAGGTAACTTGATCTTCGATGATGTCAGGGCTGCGGTCCCACCGCGAATAGATGATCACCTGGGTATCCGAAAGGTCGGGAATTCCATCAAGCTTAATATTCTTGATGGACCACAATCCCCACAACAATGCCATCCCTATCAAAAGAAATACCAAGAACTTGTTACGGGCACAAAGTTCGATCAGCTTATTGATCATTTGAAACCCCCATTGATTACAAACAGTTCGGAGTTCAGTCTATCTAGTTTCAATAACCAGAATTTCGCCGTCCGCAATCTGCATTCTGTAATCATTATTTGCCATGCTCCATTCCTGGCATGGACATTCCGCCCATGACTTCTTTTAGCTTCGATTCAGAGTCAATAAGGAAATTGGCGCTGGTCACGACCCGCTCTCCCGCCTTGAGCCCCTTAATGACCTCATAGTAATCATCCACCTTTGATCCAACTTTGACCTCTCTGGGTTCAAAATAGCCTGATCCCTTATCAACGATTGCCATCTGTCGAAGGCCGGTATCGATAATCGCCCCTTCCGGAACAGCGAGCTTTTGCCCTAGGTGAACCTTGATCTCCACATTGGCATACATTTCCGGTTTAAGCTTCTCATGAGGATTTAGGAACTCGAACCTCACTTTTGCCGTTCGAGTCTCTGGGTTTAAAGAAGGATAGATATAAATCACTCTTCCCTTGAACATCTCTCCGGGAATATAGGACAGTTGAATGGTCGCGTCTTGTCCCAATCGGGTGAAAGGAAGTTCATATTCATAAATATCGGCATAGAGCCAAACAACCGAGAGGTCAGCCAGTTTGAATAAGGCAATCCCTGGCATCACGTTCATTCCTTTATAGGCGGATTTTTCCAGAACGAATCCGGTAAAAGGAGCATAAAGGGTAAGGGTCCTCTTCGCTTTGCCGGTCTCCTCTAAATTCTTGATTTCCTCATCCGTGATGTCCCACAATCTCAGACGCCTCCTGGCAGATTCTGCAAGGGAGCCTCCGCTGCCGGCCACTTCAGGAAATGAACTCTTTGCTAAAGATTTCTTCGCTGCAAGAGCCAACAAATATTCCTCTTGAGTTGAAACCAATTCCGGACTGTAGATCGTGAGAAGGGGTTCCCCTTTCCTGACGTATTTTCCTGTAAAATCGACATAGAGGTCTTCAATCCATCCGCCAACTTTTAGCGAAACTGTCGTAATCCGTTTTTCATCGTAATCGATTCTCCCCACAGTCCGGATCACTTTTTCAAGAGGTCTTATCTCTACTGTCCCGATCTTGACCCCGATCAATTGTTGTCTCTCCGGAGAGATCTGGACTGTCCCTGGAGCCACTTCTTGCACCTTTCCTTCTTTCTGGATGGACTCCATGGTCATTCCCTTCATCTCCATTTCCATTTCATCGCTTTTTTTCGTCTCCTCAACTTTCCTCGCCTCTTGTTTCACACCTTCTTTAGGCGCCGCTGTCTCTTTCCCTTTTCCACAGCCAGAGATCAACCACGGCAGAGCCATCAATAGAATAAGCCAAGTCAGTCGTTTCATTTCCTTTCCTCCTCCTGTGAGAAACGCTTCCCAACAGCGGCGCCTAAGCTTGCCACACTCTTCTCATATTCAGTCAATGCCAGATGATATTCTAATTCATACTTATAGAGCGTCATCCGGCTATCAAGAAGAGTCAAGAAATCTGCTCTATTCACCCGGTAGGCACTCAGGGCCGAGTTCACCTGAAGGCTTGCCTGGGGAATGATCCCCGTTTTATAGAGGTCGATTTGTCTTTCGACCCGCTGGACCATTGAGCCCATATCTGCGATCATGAAAAGGATCTCATTTTTCATCGCCTGATATTGCGCCTCTGCACTTTTAATATCAGCCATCGTCTCTGCTACTTTCCGGTCTTGTTTTGACTTGTAGAAGATAGGAATATTGATCTCCACCATCCCCGTAAGCATATCATCCTGTCTCATACCCATAAGTTTGTCCCTCTGGCCATAGGCGAACCGTAAATTCAAGTCAGGATAATATTCTCTCTTAGCAAGGGCATAGGCCTTTAGTTTTGCCTCGATTATCTTTTTCATCCCCTTCAGAGTAGGGTTTATTTCTAAGGCCATTTTTTGAAGTTCCTCAATGGTGTACGGAAATTTTTTAAAAATAACCTCTTCTGGTTCTCCTACCGGTGTTTCAGAAGGTCGATTGAGGAGGGCATTCAGCTTCGCTTCCAGCGCTCTTTTTCTCTGACCCAGCATGATCAAGTCATCTACCATCTTGAAGACCTCCACATGAGCCTTGAGTGCATCCTGCTGTATTCCCTCTCCAACGGAGTAACGGGTCTCCGCAATCTTTGCAAAGTTCTCCAGGATCTCCTTATTCCTTTGTGTGACTTGTGTGGTTCGGTAGACATGGGAAAGATCATAATAAGTGACCTTCACATCCCTGATAATTTGATTTACCTTTCCCTGAATGTCGGTGAAAACCGCCTCTGATTCTTTTCCAGCCATTTCTCCCATAAGTTTTCTCTTCCCATAAAAAGGAAATTTCTGAGAGATCGAAAACTCCTTCATCGTCATATCCTCTTGATGGAAACTGAAACTGGTAGGAAGGTTGATGATTTCGAAGCCGATCATCGGATCTTCGAGAGCCGAAGCCTGAGGTATCTTCTCTTTGAAGACCTCCCATTTTTTCTTTGCTGCCAGAATTTCCGGGTTGTTCTGAATTGCCTCATCAACCAATTGATCTACATTTAGCCTCGGTTTTTCTGACTGAGCCGAGGAAGAAAAGGGCCACAACATCATGATGAAAAAAATTAAGAAAATCGCCTTTGCCGAACCATTTAACCTTAACCCCATTTCATCACCTTCCTTCTGGAAAGATGTTCCACATTTTCTACAAAATTTTGACTGCTTCGGGTTTTCCACCCCGCAATGAATACATTTCATTCGGTTCTCCTCTCGATGCCAAATTGACGAGGATCTTCGGAAAGAGATAAATAAATCTCCCACGTTCCCTGAAGAAAGTGGAAACTTAGATAAAAGATCGCGAAAAAGGAGAAGGTAGTTCTAAGAGGTAATTGTAGGCGGGCGAAAAATTGCTTTTACAAATCCTTGATCGCATAGGGTGTTTACACTCAGCAGGATAAAAGAAGAAGTTGGCGTTGGCAGATAGGGTGTGGCCTCGCAATAAAGATATAAATTGATAGAACTGAAGGAGGGGCAGAAAGGACATTTCGACTTCCCGTGATTGCAGCAATCCATATTACAGGTTTTTTGAAAAGAGGGAGAAGCATGGCTGACTGCCTGGAAAAACCCAACCTCCCTTACAAAAAGGGGTAGTAGCAAAAGAATCAAGATAAATATACTTATGATTTTTTTTACCATTTGGGAAAAGCATAGCACACCATCGGAAAGATTGTCAACTATAAAAATAAAGAAACGCTAACACAAAAAATAGGCTTGTGAAAATTATCTTTTAAGGATTATCAGTTGAAATCTGGTATAACGGTGTCGATTCGCGCCTTGAGGACTTCAGAAACAAATATGCACGGAAAACCGGTTTTATTGTTTGGCAGAGCTTGTGAATTTGAGAGACCTTTCCCTTTGATATGAGGGAAAGGTCTTTTGTTTCAGGGCGGTTGCATCATAGCTTGGAATTTATTTTGCAAATTTATGAGAGAACAAATAAAATAGAGACCGATGGAATCTATCACCATCATCGGGGCGGGGCTGGCTGGGTGTGAAGCGGCCTGGCAGATTGCCAGGAGAGGGGGGAAGGTGATCCTCTACGAGATGAAGCCGAAGGTTTATTCTTCAGCCCATCGCTCTCCCTTCTTCGCAGAATTGGTCTGCAGTAATTCTTTCAAGTCGGAATCGCTTGAAAACGCTTCCGGTGTCCTGAAGGAGGAGCTGGGGAGATTAGAATCGCTTGTCTTGAAAGTCGCCAAAGAGGCAAGGGTTCCTGCGGGAGATTCTCTCGCTGTGGACCGAGAGGTTTTTTCAAAGCAGATCACTCACATCCTGGAAAGTTTGGACAATGCGAGGGTGATTCGGGAGGAGGTTTCTTTCATCCCTCAAGGTCGGATTACGATTATCGCCACAGGTCCCCTTACGTCGGAAGCTCTCAGTAAGGAGATTCAGAAGATGACCGGGAACCGTCATCTCTTTTTTTACGATGCCATCTCACCCATCGTTGTCGCTGATTCCATCGATTTCCAGCATGCCTTCAAATCATCTCGGTATGGGAAAGGAGGAGAGGACTACGTCAATTGTCCGATGAATGAGGAAGCCTATGACCAATTCGTGCAGGCGTTGAATCAGGCGGAGAGAGTCCCGATACGCCCGTTTGAAAAGCGGTATCTCTTTGAAGGCTGTCTTCCCGTTGAGGAGATGGCGGAGCGGGGGAGGGAAACTCTTGCTTTTGGGCCTCTCAAGCCGGTCGGCCTCATTGATCCCAAGACAGGAAAACAGCCCTTTGCCGTCGTCCAGCTGAGGCAGGAAGATCGGTTTAAAACGCTTTTCAATTTGGTAGGATTTCAAACCCGACTGAAGCATGAAGAACAGAAGAGAGTATTCCGGATGATCCCAGGTTTGGAAAAAGCGGAATTTGTCCGGCTGGGCTCAATCCATCGTAATACTTTTATCGACTCCCCTCGACTGCTGGGGGAATCCCTCCAGCTAAAGGCGCTTCCGAACCTTTTCTTCGCCGGGCAGATTACAGGGGTAGAGGGGTACATGGAATCAACAGCAATGGGACTACTGTCCGGAATCAATGCCCATCGGTATGCGAATAGATTGCCCATCCTTATTCCCCCACGGACGACCACTATAGGTGCGTTGGTCCATTACATCACCCATTCCCTCACTGTCCCGTTTCAGCCTATGAACATCAACTTTGGTCTCTTCCCTCCTTTGCCAGGGAAGAACAGAGGCCGACAGAAGCGACTCCTCTTTGCCGAGAGGGCATTGAGAGACCTGGCAGAGTGGAAGATCAAAAATGAAATATGAAAACGAGGAGAAAAATCCCTAAAATCCAAGGCTAAGGCTGAGGATAAGGATAAGGTTGAGATTGAGATGTTCGATCTCATGAGAATCTAACGAGGAAGGGATGAAAGAGAAAAATTGTTTTCGATGCGGCAAGGAACTCCAACCTGGCGGCCTCTTCTATGTCGTCCATATTAGGGTGCTTTCAGGGTTTGACGGCATCCTTACGGAATCCACGGAAGGGATTGATCAACAATTAAAGGAACTGCTCGAACAAGCTGAACGCTTAGACCCCAAGGAGCTGGAGAAAGATGTCTACGAGGAGATCACTTTGATCATGTGCAAAAGTTGTCGAGACCGGTTTGTGGATGAGATTCGGAACCCGTGGGAAGGTCCCTTTCGAGTTCAAAAAGACCCAGACCCTCTGCTTCATTAAACCTGCCCTCCCTCCCCGCCGGCATTTTTTGCCCCTCACCCTTTCCCCAAGAGACTGCGCTGCCATTAACGAAAAACCGCTTGCGTTGCGAGACGGGATAGGAGGTCAGGTGACGAAGCTTTGGACCTGCCTGCGCGAAGGCGCTTCGGCGAAGGCGGGGCAAAACCTTTTATCGGTCGTCTACTAGGCTGCAAGCCGATGGAAAGGTGGCATTTACCACATAACCCCCAAAGGAAGGTCCAGCGGACCTCTCTCAAAAATCACTTGACAAAAAGCTAAATTTATGATTAGTTGGTTCAACTGAATCAATTGAAGCAAAAGAATGGAAAAGCGGATTCTTTCTTTAAAGAAACTGACCAGCACCG
The DNA here is from genome assembly GCA_035319625.1 of Thermodesulfobacteriota bacterium. GTDB lineage: Bacteria > Desulfobacterota > BSN033 > BSN033 > UBA1163 > UBA1163. The sequence goes on along the minus strand of DATHCH010000186.1, from coordinate 18,877 downwards.
TTTTGAAGAACGGGTCGAGGGAGATGACTGGCCGGTTACGAGGCGCCCGGATTCGCGAGGCCCTTGAAAAGATTTTAGGCGAAGAAAAACGATCCCTTCGCGTCGTCCTCGATTTTTCGGGGATGGGTTCCATCGACTTTTCCTGGGCCGATGAGGTGGTGGCGAAAATGATCTCCCGGCTGTGGAGCGGTGAGTATGGAGAGAAGTTTCTCGTCCTGAAGAACCTCCACTCCTCTCAGGCGGAGAACATCGATGTCGCCCTGGAAAGGAAAAGATTGGCCATTCTGATCACAGGGCCGCAAGGATGGCGAGTTATCGGTTCTCTGAATAATTATCTCATCCACACGTTAAACCGGGTGATGGAGAAGAAGCAGTTGACCCTTAGGGAATTATCCGAGGAGGAAGGGATTGAGATGAACACGAGCGGCACCCGTCTTCTCAATCTTTATAAAAAGCGCCTTGTGGCGCGGGTGGAGGGACCAGCGATGGGAAGGGACGAACCTCGTCGGGGGAGACAGTATATTTACCAATCCCTCCTTTTCTAAGCAGCGTGTGATGGCAGAACTGAGGAGAGAGCCCGTTACAAGAATGTGGGTGGTGGTCACTACCGACCACCCGAAAGGTCCATCGGATTACCTTTCTTTCAAACCTCCCTATCGCGTTCAAGAGGTGGAGGGCCCCTGTCCTTTCTGTCCGGGCAATGAAAAGATGACTCCGCAAGAGACTTATTCATTGAGACGCGATGGCGGAAGATGGTCTGTCCGGGTCGTTCCCAATAAGTTTCCTTTCTTCCATATCGAAGGGGACTACGACCGAAGGCCTGAGGGAATGTACGATGTCATGGAGGCCATCGGTGCCCATGAGATCGTCGTAGAAGCCCCTGATCACGATCAGAGCCTGGCCACAATGGAACCCATGCAGATTGAGAAGATCCTCCGAGCTTATCGGGAAAGACTGACCGACTTGGAGAAGGATCAGCGGTTCCAGCAGTTCCTCATTCTGAAAAATTATCCCGGCATCTTCAATCGTCACCCCCACTCCCACATCCTGGCTATGCCGGTCATCCCGAAGAGGATTGACGAAGAGGTCTGGGGGACACTGGATTACTATCAACGCAAGGAGCGCTGCATTTTCTGTGACATCATCAAAGAAGAAATGGCGATGAAGAAAAGGGTGATTCTGGAGACCGTCCATTTTTTGATCTTCTTGCCCTTCGCCTCGCGCTATCCCTTTGAAGCATGGATCATCCCGAAGGTTCACTCCCCCGATTTTCATCGCATTAAGGAAGAGGAGATGGCAGATCTTTCCGGTGGGATCCAGTCGCTGTTCCGTTGTTTTTTTGAACTTCTTTCCGATCCTCCTTACAGTTTTACCCTTCATACATCCCCTGTCCAGAATCGATTCCATCGGCCGGAATACCATTGGCATATCGAAACCCGACTACGAATTGGGTTGCGGGAAGGATTCGAATGGGGCACGGGTTTTTTTGTCAATCCGACTCCACCTGAAGATGCTGCGAATTTTTTGAGAGGGGTCTTATAAAGAATGAAGAGTTGAGAATGGAGAATTTTGAGTCAAAAAAACTGGACCGATTCAAAGGAAGGCCTTCTGAGGCCAAGAAAGCGAGGAGGAAGTGGGTTCTTCTTTCGGGGTCTTTTATCGTGGGCCTTTTTTTTCTGATCTACTTTTTTGTAATCCCCTCCGCTTCTCCACCGCCTCCCGCCGCTCCTCCTGCCTCCATGACATCCACTTCCCAGGAGCCCCAGCTTCAGACGATCGAGGGCGAAGTAAAAGAACGAAGCAATTTTTTCCAATCCTTAACGGAGAAGAACATTCCCCCTCGATGGATCGATCTGATCGTTTCCAAATTGAAATCCTACGTAAATTTCAGGAAGATCAAAGGAGGGACTTATCGTTTCATCGCCGATGGGAAGGGAGAGTTGGTAAAGTTTATTTACGAAGCGAGTCCAACCGAGATCTATGAGATTGAAAAGGAGGCTCAGGGATACGTCGTTCGTAGGCAAGAAGTTTCCCTCGAAACCCATCTGGTGAAGGTCGTGGGGGAGATTCGCTCTTCTCTCTTTGAGGCGATGGATGCGGCCGGAGAACAGGACCCGTTGACCATCGCCTTCGCTGAAATTCTGGCCTGGGAGATCGATTTTTATAAGGACATCCGAGAAGGGGATCGGTTCAAAGTGGTGGTGGAGAAGATCTACAAAGGAGATCAATTCGTCGGATATGGAACCATCCATAGCGTCGAATATCAAAGGGGAGAAAAAATCATCAGAGGGATCCATTATAAAGATGGCTATTACAATGAGAAAGGAATTTCTCTGAGGAAGGGATTTTTGAAGGCTCCTTTAAGGTTCAACCGGATCAGCTCTAAATTCAGCAGGGCACGACTCCATCCCATCCTGGGGGGATTGAGGGCCCATCTCGGTGTGGATTATGCGGCTCCGCCCGGAACACCGATTTGGGCGGTGGCAGATGGAACCGTTACCTTTTGCGGGTGGGGCGATGGGTTCGGGAATCAGGTGATTCTCCGCCATAGGAATGGCTACACGACCTATTATGGCCATCTTTCCGGTTTCTGCCCGGGGATCAGAAAAGGGGCGAAGGTCAGGCAGAAACAGGTCATTGGGTATGTGGGATCGACCGGTCTTTCTACAGGGCCTCACTTGGACTATCGGGTGTCCAGAGACGGCCGATTCCGGAATCCCGTGAAGGTAGTTTTTCCCGCGGGGCTTCCCATCGAAAAGGCAGAAATAGAGACATTTCATCAAAGAAGGGATCAAATGCTGGTGTGGCTTCAAGGGGAATCACCTTTTTGGAAGAAAATGGAGAAAGGGGAAATGACAATTGAGCGGGCAGAATGAGGTGTCTATGGGCCAGAAAAAGAAGATCCTCATTGTCGATGACGAACGGGATATTGTCAAGGCATTGATGATCCGGCTTCAGGGAGCAGGATACGAGGTTGTCACCGCTTTTGACGGGGCCCAAGCTATCTTTGTGGCCCACAAAGAGAAACCGGATCTCATCATCCTCGACATCCGAATGCCAGCCGGGAATGGGTTCGGGGTTGCCGAGAAGCTGAAGCACTCCGCGAGTACCTTTTCCATTCCCGTCATCTTCCTGACGGGGAGTCCGGAGAGGAACTCAGAAGAAAGGGCCATGACACTGGGAGCTCGTTTTTATATTAAGAAACCCTATGACCCCGAGGAGTTGCTGGATGCGATCAAGAGGGCGTTGGAGAAAGATTTGGATACCTCCTCAGATCATAGGAATCATTGATCGGTTGCTATGTTAAGAGAAGATTTTGTCATTCAAGCGAATATCCGACGGATGCTGACTCGTACCGATATCGATGCTTCTCAGATAGATTTTGGCACGGTGAGGGGGGTGGTCTACATTCAGGGGACTTTTCAGCTTTCTCGTTTTGATCCATCCTGGGATTCGGACAAAGCAAATGAGTTCGCGGTGAATACACTTTATTCGTTAGAAAAGAAGATCCGGCGCATATCGGGGGTTTCGGATGTGATTTTCCAGCTTAACAACTGGGAAAAAGAAAAAGGGCATTGGTTCCATGCTAAAATGACAAAAGAGGATGAAACAAAATGAAGCCAAGACGGGACCCAATCTATCAACACATTTTAAATGAAATCGGGAGAAAGGTTCAGATTCATCCCAATTATGCAGATCTCCAGAACCAGTTCGCCCTTCTCTTGATGGTTGAGGGAGACATGGAAAGAGCGGAGATTCATTTCTTAAGGGCCCTCCGGCTGAACCCAAAGTATCGAGAGGCCATTCTCAATTTGGGCTTTCTGTATATGGAAACCAAGCGATGGAAGAAAGCCGAAGAGATTTTCCTCTCCGAAGCAAAGAGACGTCCCAGGGATGGTTTTCTTCATCATGTCTTAGGGATCTTGTACCTGCAAACGGGAAGGCAAAAGGAGGCGGCGGCAAGGATTTGTAAGGCGATGCAGTACCATTCCCACTACCGGGACTATTATAGGAAGAAAGGGGTGTGGCAGAGAGGAACCATCCACCTCGATCCGAAAGCAGAGAGCGTGTTGAAAAGGATTCATTTGCACCCCTACGCTCAATTCCACAACTTCGTCGGTCTCAATCTTGCTAAAAGAGGGAAATTTGCGCAGGCGGTCAAAGAGCTTAAGAAGGCCGAAGGGTTGAATCCAGATGAATTCATTTTTCGTGCGAACCTTGGAACCGTCTATTACTATCAGGGAACGTACTCCAAGGCGATTCAGGAATTTCAGAAGGCTTTGAAGATTAACCCTCTCTACGGCATGGGATATGCCAACCTCAGTTATGTCTATGGTTTGATGGGCCGTACCCGTGAAGCCCTCCGGTATATGAATAAAGCGGTTCGGTTAAACCCTCCGTATGCAGATCTTCATTATAATCTGGCCCTTCTCTATAATGATCGAAAACAGTACAGGAAAGCTGTTTTAGAATTGAAGAAGGCCCTTCGCATCAACCCCGACTACCTCTTTGCGAGAATCAATTTGGGTGTCCTGTATGAGGATCAGAAGAGATGGAAGGAAGCAAGAAGGGAATATCGGAAAATCCTCCGGATCACACCCGACGATGAGCACGTTCGAAAGAGGTTGGAAAGAATCTCCTGACCGAGAGGAAAATCCATGATGGTCTCCCCCCGTCCCACCGACCCACCCGTGGTGCAATCCGTCCTGGTGATTCATCAGGGTGCGCTGGGCGACTTTATTCTTGCCTTGCCTACCCTCGAGACCCTACGAAAGACCTTTCCAGATGCCAAATCGGTCGTCATGGGATATCCGAGAATTCTGGAGCTGGCTGAAAAGCGATTCTACGCTGACGAGGTCCTCTCCGTCGATCAAAGAGGAGTGGCTTCTTTCTTCGTTCAAGAAGGGTCTCTGGATCCCGTTCTCTCCCAATTTTTTAAGAGGTTTGATCTCATCACCGTCTTTGGAAGAGATGGGGAAGGACCGTTCATCAAAAATCTGAGAAGGGTTTGTAAGGGTCCAATTCTTCACATCCATTCTTTTCCATCCTGTGATGAAAAGGTTCATTTAATCGATCACCTTCTCAGACAATTTGCCCAATACGGATTTCCGGCATCCTGGTCAATTCCCAAACTTTATTTGGAAGAGTCGGATCGAGAGTGGGCAAGGAGCTTCTGGAAAAACAAAGGGGTGACTCCAGAAGAGCGATCGAAGATCATCGTCCTCCATCCCGGCAGCGGGAGCAAGAAGAAGGTTTGGCCCCTTGACCGATTCGTAAACCTTGCTCAGGCCTTTCAAGATTATCTCGGTTCAAGAATCCTCATCGTCGTTGGTCCGGCCGAGGGGCCAGAAGTCCAAGGGGCCTTTGAGGGAACGGGATTCGGTTCACCCTTTCTGGCAAAGGGACTCACTCTTGTCCAACTGGCATCCGTGATGGAAGGATGCTGGTTCTTTATCGGAAACGATTCTGGTATTTCTCATCTGGCCGCGGCATTAAGACTTCCTACGGTGGTCATCTTCGGGCCCACGGATCAAAGGATCTGGGCGCCGAGGGGTGAAAACACGTTTGTCGTTTCCAGGGAAGTTCCTTGTTCTCCCTGTCCTCAAGAGCGCTTCGTCCTATGCAAGGATTTTGAATGTCTGAGAGGGATTGGGGTGGAAGAGGTTCTGGAGGGGGTGTCGAAAACCTTGAACCTAAAATTAAGGTTTTGAACATTTGGACTACGTTGAAAATAACCCAAATATCCTCCTCTCCCCTGGTAGGTGAGGAGGATCATACCATGTTCACCCTCACCCCCTGAACCGTGTGAGGTTCAGGGCATTGTCCTGCACCCTATGTGGTGCAGGGTCGATCGTCCCCCATCAAGGGGGAGGATAGTCAAACGTGCAAGAATGTTAAGAAAGGAGGAAAAAGATGGAAGAGAAGAAAGTAGGGGAAATTATCAAATTTTTTGGAAAGATTAGTGTCGCTGCGATACGGTTATCCGAGGGATCGTTAAAGGTAGGAGATGCCATCCACATTGTCGGCCATACCACGGATGTCACTCAAACCATCGATTCCATGCAGATTGAGAACAAAAATGTTCAAGAGGCGGGGCCAGGTGCGGATCTCGGGATTAAAGTAAACGGCCGGGTGAGAGAACACGATGTCGTTTACAAGGTCGTGGGGTGATCCCGTCAGCCTAAGGTGGTCACAATACAAACGATCATGTGTTGCGGGTAATCAACAGGCTGGAGAAGGAGTCATTTTGAGATGAAAACGGGAGTGGTTCATCTTCCGCTCCATTATGGGAAGGCCCCTGCTTGGCTTTTTCAGAGGATGAAGAGTCTAGCGAGGGAGATCACCCTTTACGTCGTCGATGCTTATGGAGCGGAAGAAATGCTTTCCCGGCTTTCCGACCCTTTCTGGTTCCAGGCCTTTGGCTGTGCGTTAGGGTTTGACTGGCACTCGAGCGGCGTGACGACGACCGTTTGTGGCGCGCTGAAGGAAGGTATGAAAGGGATGGAAAAGGAGATAGGGTTCTTCATTGCAGGAGGGAAAGGAAGAGTCTCCAGAAGAACTCCCGTCGAAATCGAAGAGATTTGTTCCGAGAGAGCGATTGATGGCACCCCTCTTATTTATGCGAGCCGGATGTCTGCCAAGGTGGACAGTGCCGCCGTTCAGGACGGGTACCAAATCTACCATCATACTTTCTTCTTCACTCAATCGGGACAGTGGGCAGTGGTCCAACAAGGTATGAATGAAGAAAACAGATATGCCCGAAGATATCATTGGTTCAGCCAGGGAATTAAGGATTTTGTCTGTGAACCACACTGGGCAGTCTGTTGTGATCAAAGAGGAGAAGGCTTAAACCTTGTGGCACAAGAAAGTGAAAGGGCCAGGCAATCCATCGCGGAGCTTTCCGAGGAGAAACCGGAATTTTTGATGACCGAGGGGAAAAGAGCCCTGGCACTTTACCTTCCCCGAGGACATCCCGTACCCATGGAAGAGACCCGTCTCAAGAGATTGGAGAAGATTTTTATCCAAATCTATGAACGTTCGCCAAACAATTTTGAGCAGCTTCTTGGAATCAAAGGGGTTGGTCCTCAAAGCCTTCGGGCGTTGAGTCTCATCTCAGAGCTGATCTACGGGATTAAGCCGAGTTTCAAAGACCCGACTCGATTCAGTTTCGCTCACGGAGGAAAAGACGGCCATCCCTATCCTGTGGATCGAAAAATCTATGATAAGACGATTGAAGTGCTAAAAGGTGTGATTGATAAAGCCAAGGTAGGAGACCGAGAGAAGATGGGGGCCATCCGCCGGCTGAGTCATTTTAATGTCAAAGTTCAAAGTTCAAATGTCAAATGACGCCCAAATGCCAAACCCCTCACCCTTCCCTCTCCCCTCGGGGAGAGGATAAAGGTGAGGGGGTGTTTGGAATTGGAACTTGGGATTTATTTGGGATTTGGATTTTGGAATTTGGGATTTCAAGCGTATGCGATTCATTGCTGATTTTCACATTCATTCTAAATTCAGTCGGGCCACCAGTAAGGACATGGAGGTGGAGACGCTTGCTCGATGGGCAAAGAAAAAGGGCATTGCTCTTCTTGGGACAGGCGATTTTACCCACCCCACCTATTTTGCAGAGTTGCGGTCGAAATTAGAGCCTTTGGGCAACGGCCTTTTCAAGTTGAAGAAGGGAGATCAGGACATCCACTATATTCTGACGACAGAGGTAAGCAATATTTACGCTCAGAACGCAAGGGTAAGGCGGATCCACACCCTTCTTTTTGCGCCCAGTTTTGAAGTAGTGGAGGCCATCCGTTCTAAATTGGGTAGCCTCGGGAAACTCTCCTCAGATGGGAGGCCCATTTTTAGCTTCAGCGCAAAAGAATTAGCGAAGATGATTTTGGATATTTCCGGAGATTGCCTGGTTATTCCTGCCCACGCCTGGACGCCCTGGTTTTCGATCTTCGGGGCCAATTCGGGATTCGACTCCATCCAAGAATGTTTCGGAGAGCTGTCTCCTCATATCCACGCGATTGAAACAGGTCTTTCCTCAGATCCTGAAATGAATTGGAGGTTGTCGGCTCTCGATGCCATTACCCTCATCTCCAATTCGGATGCCCATTCCCCGAGTCGGCTGGGGAGGGAGGCGAATGCATTCGACTGTGCGCTGGATTATTGGGAGATCGCTGAGACAATTCGGACGAAAGACCGGAAGAAACTTCTCTTCACCGTCGAATTCTTTCCGGAAGAAGGAAAATATCATTATGATGGCCATCGTCAATGCGGCGTGATCTTCTCTCCCTCCCAAACCAAGGCAAACCAGTACCTGTGCCCGAACTGTCATAAGAAGCTGACGGTGGGGGTGATGCATCGGGTGGAGGAGCTCGCCGACCGTCCCGAGGGGTTTGTTCCGAAGAATGCCATCCCCTCGATCCACCTGATCCCATTGGAAGAAATCATTGCCGAGGCGCTGGGTGTCCGGGTTGGGACCAAGGCAGTAGAGGCTGAGTATGAAAGGTTAATCGAGAGAGGGGGATCGGAATTCAAGATTCTTCTCGATGCCACTCCCGATGAATTGGCCTCATTCGTTCCGCCAAATATCCTGGATGGGATTGTCCGAATGAGGCAAGGAAAGGTTTCGATCATTCCGGGCCATGACGGCGTTTACGGGAAAATTGATCTCTTCCCCGAGCGACAGGCAGAGGGGGAGTCAAAGGAACAACTCAAACTATTTTAGGCTGAGGTTAAGGGTGAGGTTAAGAAAATAAATGATCAGGATGGGCTGCTGCGGGTTTGCATTCAGGGGAGCGGGAGGATGGACAAAGAAATAAAGGAGAAGATGGTCATGGTCTGTCAGCATCTGATGAAAATGCTGAATTTGGCTTCGGAGGTATTTCGAAAGCCAACGGAGAAATCTTTCAAAGAGGCGGGGGAGGTCAAGGATAGGATTCTCCAATATTCCTCAGAGCTGACCAGTTTTATCATTTCAAAGAGTCCACCGAGTGAGAAAGGCAAGGGGTCGACGAAACCTTATCTCTCTATCGCCACCAGTTTCGACCGCATGGCTTACAATATCGAAGGAATTTTGGATCGGTTAAGAGCCAAGTCTGAAAAACATATCCTTTTTAGTGAGCGAGCGGTCAAAGAGGTGAACGACATCTTCCAGGAGACCATCAGACTTTTGGAATACCTCCCCAATCTGATTACGACCGAGAATAGACTCCTCGGCCAACGAATCGGAGAAGAGGGGAGGTCCGTTTTTGAAATTGCGAATGCCTATTCCGAAGAACACGAAGAGAGACTGATTCAGGGGGTTTGCGAGCCAGAACATTCCCCTATTTATCTTGGCATCCTTGAATCCTTAAAAGGGGTCACGGTCCATGCTCTCGAGGTAAGCGGAAAGATCGTCTCCATTTTACCCAAATCCTGAGTCAAAGGAAACCGTTTATGCATTCGGGACCGGCCGCGATCCTTTGACAAAGCTTTAGCCCATCCCCCGACCTCCGTCCTTTGTCAATTTCGCCCAGCCCACAACAAGATGCGGTTGTGCGGGTCATCGGCAAAATGAACTTGCCCGCCGCAGCGTAGAAGTCGCTGGTCGAAAATTTCTTAAGGTTTTTCTTGACAACGAGACGACACATTTTATAATGTGACGTCTGATTCACATTTATATGGCGTAACCCTAGAAGCCGCACGAGGCCAAGCGATGCAAAGCAAAAAGCTCCCAAGGCGAGAAAGAGAGAAATTAAGGCAACGTCAAGAGATACTTGCCTCTGCGATCGAGCTTTTCTCGGAGAAGGGATACCACAACGTCTCCATGCACGAGATCGCCGGGAAGGCCGAGTTTGCCATCGGGACGCTTTACAAGTTCTTCAAGAATAAGGAGGATCTCTACAAGGCGCTTATTCTTGGCCAGGCTGAGAAGTTCCATGATGCGCTCATGAAGGCAATTGAAGAGCCGGATGACGAGGTTGAAAAACTGCGAAATTACGTCAGGGCCAAGGGTTCAGTCTTTCGTGCCAATGTCTCCGTCATCCGTCTCTATTTTGCTGAGACCGGGGGAGCGAGCTTCAACGTCATGGCGGGCCTTGATTGCGAAATCCGAAAACGATATGGCCGGTTCCTGCAAACCCTCGCCTCGATGTTTGAAAGCGGGATTAAGAGGAAACGGTTTAGGAAAATCGCTGACCCGTACCATTTAGCCGTTGCCCTTGACAGCCTCACCAATGCTTTTCTTTTTCTCTGGCTTGAGGCGCCTGATCGCCATCCTTATCCGGAAAATCCGGACACGATCCTGGATATTCTCTTCAAGGGACTGGTTGGCCCGTGATCTGGAGTGGGGTTTGCCGACGCCACATGAAGAAAATTGACCTTTGAGAGGTGTCCCATGCAGCTTCAGGAAAAGGTAAATAAATGCGTTAAAATGATTGTCGTTTCGATAGCTCTGCTCGGAGGCGTTATACTGGGCGGTTGCGGCTCGCAGCAGGCTGCTCCCCAGCCTGGTCTCCCCGAGGTTGCCGTTGTGACCGTCAATCCCGAGCGCGTCGTGCTAACCACCGAATTGCCCGGTCGGACATCCGCCTACTTTGTTGCGGAAATTCGTCCGCAAGTGAATGGCATTGTCCAAGAACGTCTATTCAACGAAGGCTCTGATGTCAAAGTCGGCAGCGTGCTTTATCGGATTGATCCGGCTCCCTATCAGGCGGCCTACGACAATGCCGTTGCCGCGCTTGCAAGGAGCGAAGCCAATCTCTCACCCATCCGGTTGAAGGCTGAGCGCTACAGGCAGCTGATTGCCCTCAAAGCGATCAGCCAGCAGGATTTCGACAATGCGGACGCTGCCCTCAAGCAGGCCGAGGCCGATATCGACTACTCGAAGGCCGCTGTTGAATCCGCCCGGATCAATTTGGCATACACGCGCATTACGGCGCCGATATCCGGTCGCATCGGCAAATCCAACGTGACCGTAGGCGCTCTCGCAACAGCGTATCAGGGTTCCCCTTTCGCGACGATCCAACAGCTCGATCCGATTTATGTGGACGCAACACAGTCGAGCGCCAACCTGCTGCAGCTTAAACGGAACATCGCAGCCGGCCGGATCAAGGGTACGGGTCCCGACCAGGCACGGGTGAAGCTGCTTCTTGAAGACGGCACACCCTACCCGCAGGAAGGGATCCTGAAGTTTTCCGAGGTCACGGTTGATCCCAGCACCGGATCGTTTATCCTCCGGATGGTCTTTCCAAACCCCAAGCATATTCTCCTGCCAGGAATGTATGTGCGTGCCATCGTCCAGGAAGGCGTCGTTGACCGCGCCATTCTCGTCCCGCAGCAAGGGGTCTCCCGCGACCCGAAGGGGAATCCCGTCGCCCTGATCGTGGACGGCTCGGGCAAGGTCGAGCAGCGGATGATCACAGTCGCTCGCGCCATGGGCGACCGATGGCTTGTCAGCGAGGGATTGAACCCGGGTGACCGTTTGATTGTAGAAGGGAGCCAGAAAATTCGGCCGGGCGCTCCCGTAAAGGCTGTCCCATTCGATGGCAGTCGGAAGGATGGAGGTACCTGATGTTATCGAGATTCTTCCTGGATCGGCCCGTATTCGCCTGGGTCATCGCCATCATCATCATGCTGGCGGGCGTCCTCGCCATCTATAATCTGCCTATATCGCAGTATCCACCCATTGCGCCTCCGTCGATCTACATTCAGAGTTTCTATCCCGGGGCCTCGGCGGAGACCGTGGAAAACAGCATCACTCAGATCATCGAGCAGAAGATGACCGGCCTCGACAAGATGATCTACCTGTCCGCCACCAGCGATTCGTCGGGGTCCTCCCGCATCGAGTTGACCTTTGCCCCGGGGACCGACCCGGACCTCGCTTGGGCCAAGGTGCAGAATAAACTCCAGCTTGCCATGGCGAGCCTGCCCGTGGTTGTTCAGCAACAGGGTGTCACCGTCGGCAAGGCCACCCGAAACTATCTGATGATCGTGGGCCTGATTTCGGAAGACGGCAGCATGGACGGCAACGACTTGAGGGACTATGCCCAATCCAATTTGGAGAAGGTCCTCTCGCGGGTCCCCGGCGTGGGCGAGGTGGAAGAATTCGGAACCCAGTATGCCATGCGTATCTGGCTGAACCCAGACCGGTTAGTCGATTATAATCTGACGATCGATGACGTGATCGCCGCGCTTCAGTCTTACAACGTCGAGGTCTCAGCCGGCCAGTTCGGCGGGGCGCCGGCAGTGGAAGGTCAACGCCTGAACGCCTCCATCATCGTCCAGAGCATGCTGAAGACCCCTGATGAGTTTGCCGTCATCCCCATCCGCGTCAATCCAGACGGCTCGATCGTACGGATCAGGGATGTCGGGCGAACGGAGTTGGGAACAGACTCCTACGACATGGATGTTCTTTACAACGGCAAACCCTCGGCCGGCATGGCCATCCGGCAGGCCGCAGGCGCAAACGCCCTGGATACGGCCGATGCGGTCAAAGCGAAAATGAAGGAAATGAGCCGGTACTTTCCTCCGGGGATGAAGGTCGTCTACCCGTACGACACCACCCCCTTTGTCAAGGTAGCCATCGGCGAGGTGCTGAAGACCCTCCTTGAGGCCATCCTGCTGGTCTTCCTGGTCATGTGGCTTTTCATGGGAAATATCCGGGCCACCCTGATCCCGACCATCGCCGTGCCGGTGGTACTCCTGGGGACCTTCGCGGTATTGGGATTTTTCGGATTCTCCATCAATATGCTTACGATGTTCGCCATGGTGCTGTCCATCGGCCTTCTGGTGGACGACGCCATCGTGGTGGTGGAAAACGTGGAACGAATCATGAGCGAGGAAGGACTTTCGCCCAGGGACGCCACCCGCAAAGGCATGGAACAGATCACGAGCGCCCTGATCGGCATCGGGCTTGTGCTCTCGGCCGTGTTCGGCCCCATGGCCTTTTTCGGCGGCTCGACGGGCGTCATCTATCGCCAGTTCTCCGTTACCATCATCGCCTCCATGCTCCTGTCGGTGGTAGTGGCATTGATCCTGACGCCGGTCCTCTGCGCTTCCCTCCTCAAACCGGTGGCCGCAGGGCATGAACCCGCGGAAAACGCGGTCTTTTTCCTACGGCCTTTTTTTTCGTGGTTTGACCGCATCTTTTTCCGCACCAGAGATCGGTATGTGAAAACGGTCAAGCGCTCCTTCTCGAGGAAACTCCGCTACTTTATCATTTATATCTTGATTGTGGCGGCCGTGGGGATTCTCTTCCTTCGTATGCCCACGTCGTACGTTCCCGACGAAGACCAGGGGATCCTCCTCGCCCAGGTCATGTTGCCGACGGGCTCCACCATGGAGCAGACGCAGAAGATCGTGTACGAAGTGCAGCGTTATTTCCGGGAGAATGAAAAAGAGGCGGTGGAATCGTGTATGGCAATTACCGGTTTCGGCTTTTCCGGAAGGGTCCAGACCAATGGTATGGTATTTATCATGCTTAAAGACTGGAAACTCCGCGACCGATCGGACCTGAGGGTGAAAGCCATTGCAGAACGGGCCACGAGGGCCTTTTCTCAGATCCGCAATGCCCAGATCTTCGCCTTTCCGCCGCCTTCGGTAATCGAGCTGGGCAATGCCACCGGGTTTGACTTCCAGTTGCTCGATCGGGGCGGACTCGGTCACGAAAAGCTGATGGAGGCCCGTAACCAGCTCCTCGGTATAGCTTCAAAGGACAAGCGTCTGGTCAAAGTCCGGCCCAACGGCATGGAAGACGTACCCGAGTACCGGGTCGACGTGAACTGGGAAAAGGCCGGCGCCCTTGGGGTTCCGATTACCTCCATCCATGACACCATCTCGGGGGCCTTCGGCAGCGCCTATGTCAACAACTTCATCCAGGGCGGCCGGGTGAAAAGGGTATATATTCAGGCGGATGCCCCCTATCGCATGCTGCCCAAGGACATAGAAAGGCTCTACGTACGCAATAACGCAGGGAGGATGGCTCCCTTTTCCTCCTTTGCCTCCAGCCACTGGACCTCGGGTTCTCCCAGACTGGAGCGTTTCAACGGTTTTCCGTCTATGAACATATGGGGAGAGCCGGCACTGGGGAGGAGTTCCGGTGATGCGATGAAGGCCATGGAAGACATGGTCTCGAAGTTACCGCAAGGGATCGGATTTGAATGGACCGGGCTTTCCTATCAGGAGCGGATGTCGAGTTCCCAGGCGCCTCTTCTGTATATCTTTTCCATCCTCGTTATCTTTCTGTGCGTGGCAGCCCTGTATGAGAGCTGGCCGATCCCCATCGCCAATATGCTGATGTTGCCGCTGGGTGTATTCGGTGCAACGCTGGTTACCTCGTTGCGGGGGCTGCACAATGACGTCTACTTCCAGATCGGGTTTCTCACCACGCTTGGTCTGACGACAAAGAACGCCATTCTTATTATTCAGTTTGCAAGGGAACGACTGTCGCATGGAGAGGGAGTGATGGAAGCGACCCTTGGGGCGGTGCGGGTGAGGTTCCGACCGGTCATTATGACCTCGATGGCTTTTTTCTTCGGGGTGTTGCCGCTAGCCCTCGCAACGGGCGCGGGTGCCGGCGCCATGAATGCCATTGGCACTGCTGTGACGGGCGGGATGCTCTCTGCTACATTCATCGACCTCTTTTACATCCCGTTATTCTTTACCCTTATATACCGCGTGTTCAAGGGGAAGCAACCGCGGCAAACGCATGATGTGGGCCCCGAATCCGCCACTTCACCGGTGCCGGGCCGGATTGCGTGAAAGAGTCCTGGGTTACGTCGATATGGCCCAGAGGATAAGGAGGCGGGATTGAGGCAATTCTGCAGTCGTCTGAGGACAACAGGGGTCGGGCCAAGAATTAAATTTGACAGGACTTTTTCACTACAATAGAATGAACTGCCATTCAGAAAGTGAATAAATGTTCCCGACACCTTTCTGAGGATGTATTGATCATGGAGACCCAGAGAATAAGCAGAAGGGAAAGGGAATATCTGGCACATCGTGAAGAGATCCTTTCGGCGGCAGAAAAGGTTTTTGCCGCAAAAGGATTTTTTTCCACCACCATGAGCGGCATTGCACAAGAGGCAGAATTCGGGACAGGGACGCTTTATAAATATTTCAGATCGAAAGAGGAGCTTTATTTCACCCTCATCGATGAGAAAGTAGAAGAGATCAACCGTTTGGTCAAAACCGAACTCTCCAAGAAGGCCTCTGCTGTCGAGAGGATCAAGAAGGTGTTAGGGCTTCAGTTCGAATTCTTTGAGTGGAACCGCGATTTTTTTAGGATTTATATTTCGGAAAGAAATCGTTTTGAGTGGACGGTCAAAGATGAGTTAGGGAAAGACCTCCACGAGAAGATGGTCAGGTATATTAACATCCTTACTGAGGTCATGAGACAGGGGATTGAAAGAAAAGAATTCAGATCGATGAATCCCATGGATTTAGCTCATGCATTGGTGGGGATTGTCAATTCCTTTGTATTCGAGTGGATGATCAGTCGCAAACCTTACCCGCTCGTTTCAAAGGTGGATACGGTCTTAGAAATCTTTTTAGGTGGCGTGCAGTAAACGGAAAGGAGGAAATAGATCAATGAGAATGAAATGTTTCGTCGGATTCATTTTGTGGACAATCGTTTCCATAGGTGTTGTATTTGCCCAAGAGGCTCAAAAACCTCTTACCCTGGAGGAAAGCATTAAGATCGCCATGGAAAGGAGTCTGATTATCCATTCTGCCGCTATGGGGGTTGAGGGGTCTGAATTTGTACGCAAGGAAGCAATCACCAATTTCCTTCCTCAATGGGCAGGACAATATAGTTATACCAAATGGAGTTATCCGGCTTTCATAGGTAACCTTAACCTTGGAGAGAACCTCACAGCCTTGGCGCAACAGATCAGTAGTAACGTTTACAACTTTAATACCACGCTCAGTCAGCCCCTTTTCACTGGGGGGTTTAACCTGGCCACTTATCGTTCGGCGAAGTTAGGCGTGGATCTTTCAAAGAAGAGTTTGGAGACGGCAAAGCTGGATCTGGTTCTTCAGGTGAGGGTGGGGTACTTCACGATCTTACGGGCTGAGAAGTTTTTGGCCGTGGGTGAGCAGCAAGTCAAAAATTTTGAGGCTCAACTCGGGGTAACGCAAGCTTTCTTTGACGTCGGAATTGTTCCAAAAAATGATGTCCTTCTGGCTCAGGTGAATCTGGCTAATGCCAGGCAGCAGTTGGTTAAGGCAGCGAATGATCTGGCCACGGCCAAGGCCTCATTCAATATACTGCTGAGGCGAGAGGTCAACACTCCCTTCGAAGTAGTCGACATTCTTGCACACAAAGCCTTTCCTCTCTCCTACGACCAGTCTCTTGATGAGGCACTCCGGCTGAGGCCAGAGGTAAAGGCCGCCCAATTAAATATCGACCAGGCAAAGGAGAATGTCAAAATTGCAAGGGCAGGATTCTTCCCAACGATCAGGCTTACAGGTAACTATAGTCGGAACGCTGACTTTTGGGCGCTGGAGGGTGGCTCAAAAGAAATAGCCAGTGACGCGTGGATGGTTCAGGCTTTAGCCACATTTACTCTTTGGAATTGGGGGAACACGGCATTTAAGGTTGGAGAGAACAAGGTTAAGGTTACCCAGGCAGAAGATTCAAAAAATCAGCTCATTGATTCCATTACAGTGGAAGTGAAGGATGATTATCTCAACATGCAGGTGGCGGATAAAAATATTAGCACCGCCGAAATATCCATTGAACAGGCCGAGGAGAATTTAAGGATGAATGAGGAAAGGTATAAATACCAGGTGGCCACGCAGACGGATGTGGTCAATGCCGTGACATTACTCGCCCAAGCGAGGACCAATTACTACGGCGCTTTGAGCGATTTTAACGTCGCCAAGGCCCAATTAGAAAGAGCCATGGGAAGGATGTACCCGTAAGGAAATTTCAAATGTCGAATTGGAGGCGCCGGAAATTTACTTCTTGGAGAGGCAATTCTATTCGATTGCCCTCCTGTTTTTCTCCAAATATTCCCATCGCTCTATGGAGGTTGAGACAAGCGACAGGGTACTCCAGTTTTCCAGTGCAAGATTTCCCTTGGCGTGCAGAAGATTTGAATCAAGATATCTTCTAAGGAAGAAAAGATAAATCACCGAGGATTTCATCAGCCATTGTTGGTGCAATATCTCATTAAGATCCTTACCTTCTTCATGACAGAGTTATCCTTTTGAAAAGGGACTTTACGGCACGGAGATTGCATATTTAACCTTTTGATTTTTCAACCAAAAATTTGAAAATCGTTTAATTTTATGGGGTTTCGAACTAACGGGACCTTTACAAGTTTACAAATTCGTTGACAAAAGTGACAAGTTATGGTAGTTTTGGGCTACTTTTTATCCTGAGGATTGAGGTATGATAAAATTCATGAGTGTTTCAATTATCTTATTCTGTTCGTTCCTTTTTACGATTACTTCCTCAGCCGGCATTTACCGATACGTGGACGAGAACGGAGTCATCCATTTTACCAACTGCCCGAGAGACCCCAAGTTCAAGCTCTATATCCGGGAGAGCAATGAGGATGTAGGGAATGAAAAGACCGGTTTTTATGTGGAAGATTCTGCCCAGTATGACTCATTGATTTCCGAGTTTTCCAAAAAATATGAGGTGGACTTTGCCTTAATCAAGGCGATGATTCGAGCAGAGTCAGGATTCAATCCCCTTGCTATCTCGAGAAAAGGGGCGAAGGGATTGATGCAATTGATGCCAGAAACTGCTTCCCGGATGAATGTTTCGAATGTCTTTAACCCCAGGGAGAATATTGAGGGAGGCGTACGTCATTTTAAGTATCTCCTTTCCCTTTTTGATAATGATGTCCGACTCTCGTTGGCTGCCTATAATGCCGGTGAGAACCTTGTTGCCGAGCTACGTTCGATTCCTCCCTATCGGGAAACCGTGGACTATGTCAGGAAAGTATTGAGCTATTATCAATCCTACAGCCCCTGACGATTTTAATTTCAGATCTTGAAGGGTAGACTTTAGATTTTTTCCGTTTTCAATCCGCAATCAGCAATCTGCAGTTTGAAATCAAATATCTCTTCATGGAAAAACTCAATCGCGAACAGATACTGAGCCTGCCCAATGGAGTAACGATTCTCAGGATTCTGGCGATTCCTCTAATCTTGGTTCTCCTTTTTTACGTGGGTCGGGGATATCAACTTCTCACCGGAGTGCTCTTTCTTGGAGCCGCCGTTACGGATACATTCGATGGGTATCTTGCGAGACGCCGGGGAGTGGTGACCACCCTTGGAAAATTCCTCGATCCCCTTGCTGATAAACTCTTAATCGTCACTTCTCTGATCGCACTTATTCCCGCGAGAGAGGTTCCTGCCTGGATGGTCATTGTCATTGTCGGTAGGGAATTTGCCATTACAGGGCTGAGAGGAATAGCTGTTTCTCAGGATATCATTATTTCTGCGAGCGCTTTGGGAAAGTATAAGACAGTTTTCGAGGTGGCTTCCATCTTTTTTCTTATCCTCAAAGGAAGCTGCTTTTTCATCAATTTTCATCCGATTGGCATGGTGTTACTATGGGTTGCGTTGGGGATTGCCGTCATCTCCGGGGTCGATTATTTCTGGAAATATCTGAAGTCCATCATCGTCTAAATCATTTTTTTTCTCCGAACTCCTAACTCCTGCCTGCGCATAGCCGCTTCGGCGAAGGCAGGCTGAACTCCAAGCTGTTCTTTGATTGCCTATTGACATCACATCCTAAATCTTGTAATTTTTTACAAAAAGCGGGAATAACTCAGCGGTAGAGTGCAACCTTGCCAAGGTTGAAGTCGCGGGTTCAAATCCCGTTTCCCGCTCCAAAGGCGGCATAGCCAAGTGGTAAGGCGACGGTCTGCAAAACCGTTAT
>DATHCH010000185.1:0-5249 GCA_035319625.1 Thermodesulfobacteriota bacterium | reverse complement strand
CTTCTTTTCTCCCTTAATATACCGGGACACACCCGTGATGGTCCCTCCTGTGCCCACACCTGAAACAAGGACATCTATCTTGCCGTTGGTCTGCTCCCAGATTTCAGGACCTGTCGTCTTGAAATGAATCTCCGGATTGGCAGGATTCTTAAACTGCTGAGGCATATAGTAGTTAGAACCCGCAGACAAAATTCGTTCCGCTTCTTCGATCGCCCCTTTCATTCCTTTGACCCCCGGTGTCAGGATGATGTTCGTACCAAAAACGGCGAGCACTTTCCGCCTTTCCATCGACATAGTCTCAGGCATGGTCACGTTGAGCTTATACCCTCTTGCAGCAGCCACAAAGGCCAACGCAATGCCGGTATTTCCGCTGGTCGGCTCAATGATCTCCATTCCGGGTTTGAGCAGCCCTTGTTTTTCAGCAGCCCAGATCATATTCGCCCCTATCCTGCACTTCACGGAATAGGAGGGGTTGCGACCTTCGACCTTGCCAAGGATCGTGGCTTTAAGTCCCTGGGCCATCCTGTTAATCCTAACCATCGGGGTATTGCCGATGGCCAATGAGTTATCGTCAAAAAATCGAGCCATTTTTTTCTCCTTTCCAAATCCTCCTAAATCCCCCTTTACGAAAGGGGATAGAGGGGGGTGATTGTCTTAGCTCACAGGAGGTTTAAACCTCCGAAGTCTCAGGGCGTTTGAGACGACGGTGACCGACGAAACCGCCATAGCACCTGCGGCGAAGATGGGATTGAGGAGAACTCCGAAAAATGGAAAAAGGACACCTGCAGCCACGGGAATGAGGATCGTATTATAAGCAAAAGCCCAAAACAGGTTCTGTTTGATATTCCGAATGGTCGCCTTACTCAGGGCAATGGCCGTCACGACCCCTCTTAAATCGCCGCCGATCAGCGTGATATCCGAGGACTCCATCGCCACATCGGTTCCTGTTCCAATTGCGATGCCCACGTCGGCTTGGGCCAGGGCAGGGGCATCGTTGATGCCATCCCCCACCATCCCAACTTTTTTGCCTTCCGACTGAAGCCGCCTGATCTCCTCAGCCTTCATCTCCGGAAGGACCTCCGCCAAGACCCGATCAATTCCAACCTGATTCGCAATGGCTTTGGCGGTTCGTTGGTTGTCTCCAGTGAGCATCACCACTTCCAATCCCATCTCGTGAAGCGCTTCCACGGCCTTCTTCGAATTTTCTTTCAACGTATCCGCTACAGCAATGATCCCTGCCACTTCTCCTTCCACGGTCAAAAACATGGATGTTTTTCCTTCATTGGAAAGCTGGAGTGCTTTATCGAATAAACCGTTTCCGCTCACCCTTTTTTCTTCCATCAGCCTTAAGTTTCCAAAGAGGATTCTTTTCGAACCGACCGTCGCCTCAATCCCATGCCCTGCAATGGCCTGAAAGTCTTTCGGATCCAGAAGATGTAATTCCTCCTCTCTCGCCTTTTTCACAATCGCCTCGCCCAAAGGATGCTCCGATCCCTTTTCGGCAGAGGCCGCCAGAGTTAGGATTTCTATTTTATTAAACCGTTCCGATTCAATGATATCTGTTACCGATGGTTCTCCTTTGGTCAAAGTTCCAGTCTTATCTAATACGATGGTATTCAACTGATGCGCTGTCTCCAGGGCCTCTGCCCCTCGAATCAAAATTCCATTTTCTGCACCCTTGCCGGTCCCCACCATGATAGAGGTGGGAGTCGCCAATCCCAAAGCGCAGGGGCAGGCGATGATCAGCACAGCTACGAAGTTGAGAAAGGCATAAGTGAGCGCTGGGTGAGGACCGAAAAAATACCACACAATGAATGTTACGATCGCGATGGAAATGACGACCGGCACAAAATAGCTTGCAATAACATCGACCATCCGCGCGATCGGAGGTTTCGACCCCTGAGCCTCTTGAACCAGCCGCACAATCTGAGCCAGGGCGGTATCCTTTCCGACCTTCGTCGCTTCAAATTTAAACGTACCGGTCTTATTGATTGTTGCGCCGATGACCGAATCCCCAATCTTCTTCTCAACGGGTAAGGACTCACCTGTTACCATGGATTCATCGACAGAGGAATAGCCCTCTGTGACGATTCCATCCACCGGAATTTTCTCGCCGGGACGGACCACGACCATTTCGCCTACGGCCACCTCCTCAACCGGAATATCCACTTCTTTTTCATCTCTGATAACCCTGGCTGTCTTGGGCTGAAGTCCGATCAGCTTTTTAATCGCCTCTGAAGTCTTCCCTTTCGCCCTCGCCTCCAAAAATCTGCCAAGAAGGATCAGGACAATAATCGCTGCAGAGGTATCGAAATAGACATCCATCATCAGGCCCTTAACCATGATCCGGTGAGGGACAAAAGTGACAATGAGACTGTACAGGTAAGCCGCAGAAGTCCCGACGGCGATCAATGTGTTCATGTCACTCGTCTTATGTTTGGTCGCCTTCCAGAACCCGAAATAAAACTGCCAGCCCGACCAGAATTGCACAGGGGTTGCCAACAAGAATTGGAGGAAAAAGTTTGTCTCCCTCGAAAGACCGATCCATCTCTCCAGAAGCGGGGCGCCGTACATTAGAATGAGAATGGGAGCGAGCAAAATCGCGCCAACAATAAACTTCATTTTTAATTTGGAGAGCTCCTCCTCTCTGACAAGCCTTTCCTTCTCAACAATGTCTTCCTCTTTCACTTCGAGAACTTGATAGCCTGCTTCTTCGACAACCTTCTCAAGATCCCCGACCGACAGCTCTTCAGGTATGTATTCAACCGACGCTCGTTCCGTGGCAAAATTAACACCCGCCCGGACCACTCCCTTTACGGAACTCAGAGCCTTCTCCACCTTATTCACACAGGAAGCACAGGTCATTCCCTGGATGGGGAGAATCACCTTCTCCACTTTTGCCCCGTAGCCCAGGTCTTTCACTTTATCGATTAAGTGCAAAACATCCGTTCGCTCAGGATGAAAGACAACCGTGGCTTTCTCTGCGGCAAAGTTGACTGTCGCTTTCGAAACTCCTTCAACGCCGGCCAGCCCTTTTTCAATCTTTAACGCACAACTGGCGCACGACATTCCCGTGATGGGAATATCCATTCGTTCCAACTCTTTTCCTTGATCCTTAGATTCCATGGATACCCCCTTAACTCAATATGAACTCATTGAATTAGATTCCAATTACCAGATCATAAATTCCAGTCAATGTCCAATAACCAAATTCAAATAACCCACAGGCAACAAAAGCATCAAGTTTGGATAAAAGTCTCCAGCCTTCAAGACAGCATCTGATACTGGGTTAAGCTCATCTCTCCAAATTTATAGGGACTCAACCCTTCTGCCTGCTCCATATATTCCTTCTGTTTTTTTTCATAATTTTCACTCGCCTCTTTCAGCTGGTCTTTCCAAGGGCGCACTTTCCCCCTCCACCAGGTCTTATCCCGGCCATAAATATCCGTCCTGATCTCTTCCTTAGCCGTGACCGCTCTCTGAGCAGGAGCGGCGTTTCCTTCTTGTTGAACGTACTCTTCTATTTCAACTCGGTTATGAAAAGCAAGAGGGACTTTAGTATAGCCATCGGTAAAGTTAATCACACCCTTTTCATCCACCCATCCCTCCCCATCAAGGGATAGGGGGTAACGCCTTTACTTATTAATATGCTCATTGCCATGTATAATTCAAGGATTCTGCCTGAAAGAATTAGACCTTCCGGGCCCAGCAACTTGAGCACAGCCCGACAAAATCTCATCAACAATCATCGGGCAGTGGAATAAAGATCCGCAATCCAATTTCATGCTCCCTGTGTGACTTCCCTCTGGACACAAACATGTACGGGACAGACGGAGTGCTATCCTTTATAAAAATTGTCAGGAAAATTCAGTTCCTTATTTTCCAGTCAGAAGATTTATACGGGAGAAGACCTCTGGATTTTTCCAATCCCTGGAACCTATAGCTCTCCCAATCATTCCCCCCTTTTTATCGATTATGAAGGTAGTTGGAATTTCTTTAACTTCAAAAACGTCGAGGGTCTCGCCCTGCGGATCGAGTAAAACAGGGAAGGTGTAATGATGTTTGTTCATAAACTCCTGAACGGGTTTTAAACCTTCGTAGTCAACAGAAATGGTTAGTAAGACAAGATTTTTTTCTTTGAACTGTTGGTGCAGAACCTCCAGGGCGGGTATCTCTTCTTTGCAGGGACCACACCAAGTGGCCCAAAAATTGAGAAGGATAATCTTCCCTTTGAATTGTTTTATTTCAACCTTTTTACCATTTAAGTCTTTCAAAGAAAAATCCGGAGCCTTTTTATTGCCCTTAATCGGATCGATCCTTATTTTCGAAAAGAGATCCGCCTCTCCTCCTTCCGCTGTAAAAACAAGGGTGACAAGGAGGATGAGGATCAAAGAAAGGCGTCGAGAAAAAACGTTTCCCTCCATGGTTTATTCTTTATACCACCTTCTAAACTCATGTTCCATTGGAATTTTAGCTCTTTTTCCATAAGCGCTTCGAAAGCGGTGCATTTCTATCGAGTCTTCCAGGAGACCTGGAAAAAGGATGAAAAATGCTTGTCTACGGACTTATCTTTTTTTATACTTATTTATATGCAGAAGCCCAGTTTTGAACAGTTCGAAGCAACTTCTCTTTACTGCCCGAGGTGCAAGGCGGCAGTCCCGGTGAGAAGGAGATTGCTTTTGGTCTTGCCTGAAGGGGACGAGTATGAGTATCTCTGTGTTTATTGTTCCACCTCGGTAGGCACGAAGATTGACAAGAATGCTCCCCAGATTGATGTGCTCATTAAGCCCTAAACTGCTCAAGGAATTTCTGCCAAATGCGGTTTAGGGTTGATCTCTCCCGCCGAAGCAAGGCTTGCAGCCCGCAAAATTTTGTTTAATTCCGTTGGAGGCAGGATGCTGCGTCGGATGACAGGATTCCAGAAGATCGGAAAACTGGAGATCGGTATTCTAAGAAAAATTTTAGAGAAAAACACGACTCTCGACTCACGGGTCGTCATCGGCCCGAAAATCGGCGAAGATGCCGCGGTGATCGATCCCGGGAGAAAAACCGGTCATTATTGGGTAGTCACTTCAGACCCCATCACCTTTGCGACAGAGAAGATCGGATATTATGGAGTAGTGGTCAACCTGAATGACATTGCGACGATGGGAGCAATTCCCAAATGGTTTTCAGCCACCCTTCTCTTCCCCGAAGGTGCGGATCTAAAGGGAATCGAAAGGGTCTTCAGGCAGATCCGCGATGCCTGT